>JAZFSF010000305.1:0-4969 GCA_036446055.1 Bathyarchaeia archaeon
ATTTGTTTTCTGATTTAAAACAATATCTCCTGAGGAGAAGCCTCTTCATTGTCCGACGACGAGGCTAACGAAATAAAAGAAAAAATGATTTTTGAAATCTCTGATAGAGTATTTTTTTAAAGCCAATTAAGATATTCGGAAAGTTCACTAAGTCGATCCTCTTCCTCCAATTTCCCTAGCCAATCCACCTTCCCGCTTTTTGCCTTCGTTCGACCGTTTATGACCCCCAGGATTTCATCGATAACTTCGTCGACATTCTTATCGGTTACTTCGATTTCATCCACTTTCTCCACTCCATAACACGCCACGGCGTCGAATAGACAAACGTCCAAAACCTCTGAAGCCAAGTTTTCGAGGATTTTTCCCTCAGAGTAGCCTCTTTCTTGAAGCCTACATCTCAATTTATCCGGTTCAACCCTTAACACAAAAGCATAGGAAACCATTTCTGAAGAAACCACTTCCGATGCGTAATGTCCATCAACAACTACGTCACAAGAGGACTCGCTGATAATCTCACTCACCCTATCCGAAAGCACGCGTAAATCAGCCACAACGGTGTCTCTCTCCGAATCCACATACAAACATAGGTTTTCTCGTTTCACTATGTCTGTTAAACTGATATAGAGGCCTTCTAGTCGCTCAGCCAGAACCTTGGAAATCCTGGTTTTTCCAACCCCCGGTGTACCTGTTACGATTAGTACTCGCGGTAACCTATCCATCTCAAACCCTTATCAATTATTTAGTGTTAGAGAGTTATTTGATGTTTAGGTAAGATTTTTTTTATCTCGCCTTTATTTTTACAGTTCACTTAATTCATGCATTGAAGTAGGGTATATTCTGGGACACCTGAGGCGTGCTTTAAAGTTCTGAAGGGAATTACTAGGTGTTATCTCTTCAGCGTTTATTATTTTTTAGATAAGGTCTCGATATAACGCGTATATTGCGTTGCTAATGGTCTGTTTGATTTTTACCTGTTTTGACAGAGGATACACTTCAAGAGACGTTTTGATTTACCAGCGTTCTCAGGAACGAAATGATGGTTGGAAGCGGTACTCCTTTCTACTATTCGCGAACACTATTACTCTGCCAGCATCGTAAAACTAAAGGACTTTGAAAGTATCCTGTACTGAGAGGGTAGATCTTACAATTGATGTTCCATTCAGTTGCAGAAATTAATTTGAGTATATTGTTTAAGTGAATTAGATAGGGATTTTGAAGGTGTAATGATGGGATACGTTCAAGTATTACGCTGAGAAGATATTGATTGCTTTGAGCGAAAAATATTTGGTTTTCACCGGAAGGCCCAATGCGGGTAAGAGCAGCATCATCAGGGAAGTCGTAGGCTTAGATGTAGCGACCGGTAAGCGGCCTGGAACAACACGCCGAATCTCAAAATATCCATTAAATCACGGTTTAGTCCTCGTCGATATGCCTGGGTTTGGTAGGATGATTGGGGCTTCTAAACGTAAAGCGAATAGAACAAATATTAGGATAATTCGGTTCTTTGAGTATAATGCTCAAAACATAGTCTTAGTTGTCCATGTTCTAGACATATCTACATTTTTGGAGGTGACAAGGCGTTTAGAGAAGAAGGGTTTTCTTCCAGTGGATGTGGAGATGGTGCAGTTTCTAGAAAAAACATTGGGCAAGTTTCCTTTAGTGGCTGCTAACAAGATCGATAAGGCAGATGAGAAGAAGATAGACGCCAACTTAAAAGAATACACGCATCGATTAAGCGCTGGAAACCCCTCAGCGGTTGCGGGCTACGTTTTTCCAGTGAGCGCAAAGAAAAGAGAAGGATTAGGTGCTCTGAAGAGTGCGATTCACGAAAGGTTGGCGGCTGAGGGATATAGGACACCATTCCAAATACAATGAACTTTCAAATAGGTAAGCGTTCGAGGGTTTCTTAGTTAACATCACTGAAACAATAACGTGTAATAAACATTCATACAGGGAGAAAAACGCAGTTTTTTGGCTTCTTCACAAGTTTTTCTTCACTCATTTAAAAGAGATGAAAGGAAAATCAGTAGGGCTCCATGGTTTCTGTTTTAGTAGTATACATAATTCAAGTTCCATGCATCTACGTAACTTATGTTCACATCATACTTTTGTTTTCTCAGGTAGTTATCATTATAACGCTTCCTAAATTTCTCTTAGAAAACACTATTAGCGTTTTACTTTGCCCTTTCATACTCTTTCGAATCGATAACAAAGCTAGTTAGCTAATCGAGAAAGGAGGCAAACCCAAGCCAGATATACTACATGATTCTGGATTTCTACATTGAATAAGACTTGGCAAGTGGTAGTGAAACTAGATTTTCCCGCTATTTTTCTTCTTGAATGTTTATTTTTCTAAAGCTCGTCAGTTCATAACTGTGTTTAACGTTGAAACTTTAGCTTTTTATTAGAAAGCTTCCTCCGTGATTCCACTTCGGTGGTGTCATAAATCTCTGTGACAAGTCTTTTTCATTCGATGGGTAATGTAACGGTTTTGATGAGCATGTCCTTAAATCGGTGTCTAATCTTGTCCACAACTGCATTTCCCTCGAAGTCGTTTATCCGGCTCAGAAGGATTACATCGACATCGCCGTAGACTTCATCGATTCTCTCCACTTCCTTCCATTGCATCACTTCTTTGAGAAGCTCTGGGGTTGAGACTTGGGGTTTGAGGGATAGCATAATGTATGCAAGGTCTGAACCACAGATGACTCTGTTAATCGTTTCGATAGGGAGGTCTATTCCGCTTTTAGCGTGGATTATGTCCTTCACTTCCCAAGGTGAAACCTCTCTTTTCCGTAAAGCTGATCTGGCGGCGATTGTATTGGTGATATCAACGATTTTATCCTGATGTATATTATGTCCATCAAATAGTTTTGTAACCACTTGTTTACTCATTAATTGTCCTGCTTCAAAGCGTACTCCATCGATGGCATCGTACTTCAATTTCATTCGGGGAATGTATCCAGTTGGGTCTTTTACTACTTGTGATTGATGGGTTCCCGCTTTCTCGACGAAGCATTGAGGGGACAAGGGGTGAGTTAATGGGCTGGGAATCCCTGTTTCCTCAATGAAGATGTTGTACAGCCAGCGCATTTTCTCCCGTTTCTCGCCTGTGCTAATACCATATAAGTCTTCAAGGTTGGCGACGAATTCATAGTGATCCGTTATGCCGTTCCTCGTTCCTAATCCCATGATGCTCACGTTTATTTCTTCGACTCCAGGAATCATCGATGCCTGGATGGCGTTTGCTAATGCATTACCATAGTCGTTATGGAAGTGGCATGCAATGGGGATATCAACCATGGCGGTGACGCTTTTAACAAAAGGAATGCATCGCGTAAGGGGGAGCATGCCGATTGTGTCGGGAATGCTGATGTGAGTGGCTCCTGCGTCTTGAATAGCGTTTAGGAGGTTGTGTAGGAACTCTTGTGTGTCTTCCTCGGATTTCTCTTCAGGCAAAGCAAATCGTGAAGCATCCTCGACGCTGGCGCGCCTGTAAGTAAAACCACAGCTCTTCATGAATTCTAGGGCGCTAACGAATCGCTCGATAATTTGCTGTCGCTCCATACCGTGAAATTTTTCCCTTCTGTGGAGTCCCGTAGGCGCCATGTAAATGGCACAGCCCGTAGCATCGTAAGAGTTCGCTAACTCAATATCTTCCTTCAGAACCCTTGCATGGAGAACTGCTATCGACGCTGTGTAGTTTTGTTCGATCTCAGTTACTGCGTCCTTTACGTCTTCTATTTTTCCACCTCGTGACGGGTATATGATTGGAACTTCTATCCTCGGAGTCCCAACTTCGGCTAACGCTCTTCCTAGAGCTACCCTTGACTCACGAGTGAAGTAGACGCCTGGCTGAAGTTCTCCCTCTCTGAGTGTTGTGTCCAAAATGACGACCATTTAAATGCCTCGCACGATATAGTATAATATTTACGATTTCCGTCTATAATACACTTATATATTTATACTTATCGTAAATTATCTGCGATTATAGTTAAGCACGCTGAGTTGGGGTAGTAAAAAGAGAGTTAGCCAAATCGTATGTAGCTTTTCTATGTCTGTCTCATATTAGGGCTCTAAATTGAATGGATATATTTTTTTGTCTAACTAGCTAGTTTCAACCAGTCCTTGAGGACGAAAAGGGTATTTGTTTGTTGAACACCTTTGAGACTCCTGATCTCTTCGATGCTTTTATTTATTGAAGTAATGTCTTCTCCAGAAAGGGTGAGAGTGATGTCGTAGGAACCCGCTACCTCAAAGAGGGATTCTATACGTCCAATATTAGCGATTTTTTTTGTTATTTGGGATGTTGGAATTGAAGGTGCTACAGAGATGAGAACCAAAGCTTTGGGGGTTTCATCCCGAGCTTCAATGGTGAAGCGTTCTATGATTCCCGATTGAATTAGTTTTTTTATTCTTCGTCTGATAGTTCCTTCTGACAATTCGAGGCTCTTAGCCATTGTTGTGTAGGACGTTCGGGAATCCTTTCGCAGGCGTTCCAGTATCTTTTTGTCAACGTCATCCAATGTAATCATCCAACAAATTGTTAATGGTGGTCTACATTATTTATAGCTTATCGAGAAGACTTACAGTTCTATGGTAATACCTCACGAGTATTTTCTATAGGTGAAATTATCCGTTTCAAGAATATGACGTAGTATGGTTTACAAAGTAGACGATGTATGTTTGTAGACTGAGGAAATTAATTCTTTTGTTACTTATTCCCGATGAAAGTTATTGGTTGTTCAACCGATGCGTATATAAGTGGGGACAGAAACACCATATAAAAATTTAAATTTTCAGGTGTGTTTGTTGGGAAAAGATAAAAAACGTCTCATGGAAAGTAAAAAGAAGAAAAAACAGAAGGTCGCAAGGTCTAAAAGGTAACAACAGATTTTCTCTCGTTAGCTTACTTCTTTGTAGCAATCGATAAGATGAACGCGGTTTTCCTCTTGCTGATAAAGAGGAT
>JAZFSF010000306.1:0-12845 GCA_036446055.1 Bathyarchaeia archaeon
TAGACGTATCGGGTAATAATATAAAAATTATACAAACGTCCGAAGATTTAAAGCCATTGTCAACAGGAAACGCCGTTATATTCGAAGAAACCGCTATCCATACTCGATTCATTAGACGGATTACATGGTTTTACACAAATTCGAAGTCCTGAATCGTAGTCCTTGTGAAGGACTAGCGTGAAGACCCAAAACTCCTTTGCACACTCCTTTTTGAGAGTATCTACACTAGTTATCTTTTGGATGATTAACGTTTGGTACCAATGGAAAACGTTATCTCGATGGGTATGGATAGACATCCTCAGAAGACCTCTTAAGAAGCTGTAGGAGGCGTGAAGGTCGCTCTGAAAGTATCTACATTTAACGTGAATTCCATTAGAGCTCGGATAGACCTTGTGACATCCTGGTTGGAGCATAGGGATAACGATATCGACGTGCTCTGTTTTCAGGAAATCAAAGTTGAGGATGAGAAGTTTCCCTACGAAGCCTTTGAACAACTGGGATTTACCTGTGAAGTATACGGACAGAAGCGTTATAATGGCGTGGCAATCTGTTCAAAGCTTCCTCTAACTCTTTTAGAAAAGGATTTAACGATGACCGCTGGAATCAGCAGAAAAGATTAATGACTGGATGTGTTGGAGATCTCCACATCATAAACGTCTATATCCCCCCATGGCAATCTGAAGGGAACGGACAAACATAAATATAAACTCGCATGGTACAGACAGTTATCCCAATTCTTACAGGAAGGATACACACCTAATCAGAAGATACTGGTTTTAGACAATTTTAATGTTGCACGGGATGATATAGACGTGTATGACTCTAAGAAGGTGAAGGAGGTAATCGGAACGATGTTTGAGGAACGGATAGCCTTCAACGAAGTAATAAACTGGGGGTTAATCGACGCTTTTCGGAGGTTACATCGAGAAAGAAGTTCACGTGGTGGGACTACAGAGGAGGCAGCGTTTGGAGAGACGAAGGAATGAGACTGGATTACATTTTCTGCACCCAACCCCTACTCAAGAGCCTCAAACGGGTGGAAGTCGATTTATGGTCTAGAAGAAGGCGAACTCCGACACCCTCCGATCACGCTCCGACCATTGCAGTCTTCGAAGATTAGCTAGAGCCTGAAAGCTGATGAGTCTGAGACCCCACGTGGAACCACTCCCTCCACAGCGATGATGCGAGTTACGCGTACTGGTTTTAACGTTAGGATTAAATTTCGCCGATTCTCATCAAGTAACACGGGATGGTTTCGCTGTGAAATACTCCAACATCACCGATGCTTATGCTAAAATGGAAGCAACCTCTAAACGCTTGGAGATGACAGACTACTTGGTGGAGCTGATAACGAAGACACCCAAGGAGCTCATTGGAAAAGTCACGTACCTCACTCAGGGTGCCTTATACCCCGAATTCGAAGGAATTGAGCTCGGTATGGCGGAGAAAATGGTTATAAGAGCGATAGCCAAGGCCACTGATTTCAAGAAAGAGATGATTGTTGATGAGTGGAAGCAAATCGGTGACCTAGGCTCAACTCTGGAAAAGCTGTTACTTGAGAAGTCATCTGCACACTTCGTGAAAACAAAGCTCACTTTGATGCGGCCACTGACAGTGGAGGCAGTTTACGACACGTTAAATCGCATAGCACACACAGGAGGTAAGGGTTCCGTTGAACGAAAAGTCAACGCGTTGACGAGGCTCATCGTAGAGGCGACGACGGAAGAGGCAAAGTACCTCATCAGGATGGTGACAGGGCGACTACGTCTCGGGATTGGCGACATGACATTCTTGGACGCGTTAGCTATTGCGTATGGAGGTGGAAAGGCGGCGCGAAAGGATATTGAGAGGGCTTACAACATGTCCTCGGACCTATGCCTCGTATCTGAGACGGTTGCGAAGGAAGGCATGGAAGGGATACGGGCGTTTCACGTGAAATTGGGGAGGCCCATCAGGCCCATGCTCTGTGAACGCTTAACCTCGGCAGAGGCTATCCTGACCAAGTTGGGTGGGAAAGGAGCGGCTGAATACAAGTACGATGGACTGCGTATACAGGCCCACGTTTCACCTGAAGAAATTTCCTTATTCTCCCGTCGCCTCGAAAATATTACATCACAATTTCCCGATGTAAGGAAAATGTTGAGACGAGGTGTTCGAGCGAGAAGTGTGGTGGTTGAGGGGGAATGTATTGCCGTTGACCCAGAGACGGGAGCTCTTCTACCGTTTCAAGTAGTAACCCAGAGGAGGGGTAGAAAGCACGAGATCAATAAGAAGGTGGAGGAGATTCCCGTGGTTTTTGTTCTCTTCGACGTGCTCTTTGTCGATGGGGAGAGCCTTCTGGACACACCTTATCTTGAAAGACGGGAGTATCTTAAGAGCGTGATTGAGGAAAACGTGGGCTTAAAGATTACGTGCCCCCTCATTGTTACAGAATCCGTTCAACTCGATGAATTCATGTCATCCGCAGTGGAGAATGGATGTGAAGGTCTCGTAATAAAGTCGATTGGGATTAATTCGGTATATCAAGCTGGAGCCAGAGGCTTCCTTTGGATCAAGTACAAGCGGGAGTACAAAATCGAGTTGGCAGACACCCTCGATTTGGTGGTGGTGGGCGCGTTTGCTGGGCGGGGGCGACGAGCGGGAACCTACGGTGCCCTGTTGATGGCCGCGTACGATGAGGACGCGGATGCCTTCAAGACGGTTTGTAAGCTGGGTACGGGATTTGATGACGCGACTTTGGCGAAGCTCCCTCCACTCTTCAAAGAATACGTGGTGGACCACGTTCATCCCAGAGTCGAGTCTAAAATTGAGGCTGACTACTGGTTTGTTCCCACGAAGGTTTTGGAGATCAGAGGTGCCGAGTTGACGTTGAGTCCAAGCCACACATGTGGCTTAGATCTGGTGAAGGTGGGTACGGGGTTAGCGGTTAGGTTTCCACGGTTTACAGGAAAGTGGCGTGAAGATAAGGCTCCTCACGACGCGACGACCGTCAAGGAAATTGTAAGTATGTATAAGGCACAGCTGAAAACTCTCTAGCGAAACTCTTTTCGTCTGATCCTTGGTTACGTGAGGAGGGTGAGACTGGTGAGAGCTAAGATTTTTGAGCAATCTACTATTTGGCTTATCGCGATGGATTCGTCGTAGGTATGAGCCGCAGCTGGGTCGCCTGGACCGAAGATGATGGCGGGAATGTGGGCGTCGTTGATGAAGTTCCTTGCATCTGTACCGTACGCTGCTCCGCTTGGCTGCAGGAGCTTACCTGTTACCTTTTTGACTGCTTCCTTCACCACCTGAGCGATATATGAGTTAACAGGGATCTCCGCGGCGGCGAAGCCTTCCCCTCGGCGACTGATTATTCCCTCGAAGGTCGCGTCCTGTTGCTTCATCTGAGTAAGAATCGCCCGTATCTCCGCCTCCGCTTCATCCAAAGTTTCTCCCGGGAGGAGTCGTCTGTCAAGGGTGACCCTGCAAGACCCCGGTATAACGTTTTCCTTAATCCCTCCTTCAATCATGGTGACGGAGCAGACCGCGCCTCCTAGGAGGGGGTGCTGTTTCAATCCAAATTTTTCACGGTACCCTCGTAGACAATTGATGAAGTCGGTGGCCTTTTCAATTGGGTTGATTCCAAGCTCTGGTGTGCTGGCGTGCGCTGGCTTCCCACGTATCTCCACATCGAGCCACAACAATCCCTTCTCAGCGGTGACAACCGTCAAGTTAGTGGGCTCCAACACGATTCCCCAGTCCCCAGTGTATCCCTTGTCCATCAAGAGAGTTTTGGTTCCCGGCTCCCCCTTTTCCTCGCCTACGGCAAAGTGAAGGAGCAGGTTTCCTCTTAACCGACGTTCACTCTCCATAATCGCCTTGGCCACAAGCATCATCGACGCTAATCCCCCTTTCATGTCACATGAACCTCGCCCATAGAGCCGCCCATCCTTCACCTCTCCACCGAAGGGATCAACACTCCATCGCTCCACATCTCCTAGAGGTACTACGTCAAGATGACCATTCAACACAAGCGTGGGTCGTCCCTCATCCCCCTTAATCGTTGCAACGACTTGAGGTCGATGAATATAAGGCTCCAGTACCAGTGTTGCGTCCACACCCTCCTCTTTCAACCACGCCACCACATACTCTGCCAGCTCCCGCTCCTCCCCAGGGGGATTTCTACTGGGAATCTTAACGAGTTTTCTAAGAAGTATGACAGCGTCGCTTTCCCTAATCTTATTCAGAACCCTTCCACTCTCACTCAAAGCTTATTCCTCCTTTAGACATGATGCATTCTTCGTTGTTTCTCAACTGTTTTAATAGCCTTCTCGAAGGCTTCCATACCCCACTCCACATGCGTCTCACTAATCGTGAGGGGGGGTTGAATCCGTATAACGTTTGACCAGAATCCTCCAACTCCCACCATAAGACCTTCCTCATAACAAACTTTACGAATCGCCTTGCACTCCTCAGCTCCAGGCACCCTCGATTTCTTGTCCTTCACTATTTCAACCCCAATCATCAAGCCTCGACCCCTCACCTCCCCTATAATCTCAGAAACCTCCTCCACCTCCTTCAACCTTCTTAACAACAACGAGCCCATCTCTTTCGCGTTCTCCCAAAGCTTGTTCTCTACGATGAATTCGATCGTCGCGTTGGCTGCAGCACACATAACCGGATTTGCACCCCAAGTGGAGAAATGATCTCCAACTTCAAAGGCATCTCCTATGGGCTGAGAAGCCACAACCGCGGAAATCGGCCATCCATTTCCAAGGGCCTTGGCTAAAGTCATCACGTCGGGTTTAACGTTATAGATTTGGCTTCCCCACATCTCACCTGTTCTGCCCATGCCTGTCTGAACCTCGTCGAGGATGAAGAGGATTCCGTGTTTGTTGAGGATTTTCCTTACTGCCTTGAAGTAGTCGAGGGGAGGCGTAACTATTCCCCCAACTCCGAGAATGGGTTCAGCCATGAAGGCCGCAACGTTTTGAGAGGTAGAGAAGTTGATGATATCCTCAATCATCTTGGCGCATTGGAGGTGGCAGCTTGGGTATGTATGGCCTAAGCTACATCGATAGCAGTATGGGGTTGGTACGTGAACAATACCTGGAAGAAAAGGACCCATTGTGAAGGCTTTGGAGTAGGAAGCTACGGGAGTACCTAGTGACCGAGCCCCATAGGTTTGCCCATGGTAGCTACCTTGCAAGGTCAGGATTTCATGTTTTTCGGTGTAGCGTCGCACCATCTTTATGGCGACGTCGGAGGCTTCAGATCCACTGGTGTGGAAGGAGGATTTGCAGGGTTTGATGGGGGCTACTTCTGCTATTTTTCTTGCTAATTCAAGAGCGGGAAGGGTGTAATATGTGTTGGATGAACAGTGAACCAGCTTTTCTAACTGTTCTTTAACCGCTTTCTGAATCTTTTGGTTGTTGTAACCCGCGTTTATCGTAGCTATTCCCGCCCAGAAATCTAAGTACTTCTTTCCCTTCAAATCGGTTAAGAAGACGTTGTCGGCTTGGACGACAATTAGGGGGAAGGGCTTGCCAAAGCTTGTGACTACGTTTCGATTGTACTCTTCTATGAAGGCTTTCTTGTCGGTCATAAATCGTTAATCACCTCGTAAATCTACATCGTTTAAGCATATATGCGTACGCTTTAAAATCTTAGTTACTCGACTTCACCTCTCTTTTCATCGCATACGAATGACTTGTGGTTTGAAGCGTTACTGTAATAGGTGCGGTGATGTTGTTGTGGAAGACTTCGAGATTCTTCTTGTTCCATAGTTTTTTGGAGGCGTCCACATTTTTACCACGTGTGACCTGCTACTAACTCGTTATGGAGTTCTCTTAGAGAGACACCGTATACACTATTCAGGCTTCACTGAATCATTGGAATGAGGTTTTCTATGGATTTTACATATGATGGATTAGACATTTATTTTCAAGAACGGGATGGGTCAATTGATTACTGGTTCTCCTTGGGGAAATGACTTTAATATCGTGTTCCTGTTACTATATGGCGATAAGATTGACCCAGAAGGACGCGTGGGAAGAAGGTTTAGACAAAGAAGATGTCAGCAAACTCATGGAATTGCGGGGTTATTTAGAGACGCGATTGAAGGAAGTGGAGGAGGAATCGGAGAGGTTGCGTATTCTCTCCAAAATCGTTGAAGAGGTTATTGTTTCTAAAAGTTTCAGAGTCGCGGAGACCCTTCAACCAATACCGCAGAAAAGAGAGACCTCGTTGCCCACGTCTGAACCGGAGGAGAGCATTCCCTTAAAGACCGCACAAGGTGTGCCATTGGCTGCAATGGTGGTCAGTCCCCCGAATGTTCGAATAGTCCCTGTTGAAGATTTGGAATTCAGTGTTCATACGCCACCTTTTCAGTCCTTCTTTATCTCCCGTATTCTGGAGCCCATGCAGATGAAGGACGATGAAGCGGTTAGAAATGGAGAGTTTCTTCCAGAAAACGCCTTATCGTATGAAGTCGTAGCCGAGGGAGACATCATCAAGGAAGTGGTGATTAGAAATTATGGAGGTGATACGCGGCTTCGAGAGGTCAAGTCCGCATGTCGCTGGACTCTGGAGAAGATGTATGAAAGAATCCACGGTGCATAACCTGATTGCTCAGGTTGAGAGGAAAGTCCTTGTTTGCAAATGAATCATCTTGTTATGTAAAGGGTACGAGTGCACGACTTTGAAGGAGAGACAGCTGGGAGGAGATACTTTTGAGTGAAGATCGATCTGAAGACCCGTTGTGGTCGGTTCTTGTCGAAACCGCACACTCTCTAATATTATATCGTCATCATAAGGCCTATGTTAGGGACGTGATCTTATATGAGAAGCCTGACCTTTCACCACAAGATTTGGCTTTGAGTCTAGGCGTGTCCTTGGGAGAGGCCATGGTGATCCTTAGCGAGCTCAGAGGAGAAAAAGCTGAGTAGAGACGGAGGAGTTAATCGTGGTCGATGAGAAACAGGGTGAGATACGCAGTATTTCTACTCTTAGTGAAAAATTGGACGGACAACAGGTTGTTTTAAGGGGATGGATCTACACGAAGAGACTGCATGGTCGACTCGTCTTTCTGACTCTGCGGGATTCCACAGGTCTCGTCCAAGTAACAGTCCACATTGGACAGCTGCCGGAAGAGGAATTTGAGGTGGCGCGGAAGGTTAATGTAGAGTCATCAGTGACTGTCAGGGGACTGGTGAAGGCTGACCCCAGGGCACCAGGAGGCGTAGAAGTGCAATGCACCACATTTCAGGTTCAAGCCATGGCATTCGACGACTACCCCATCAAAGTGGGCGCTGGAAAGGAGTTCCTCCTAGACAAGAGGCACCTCCATATCAGGAGCCCCACCGTCACAGCTATTCTCAAAGTGAAGGCAAGCTTCATTCAAGCTGCAAGAGAATGGCTTGGGAAAAACGATTTTATCGAGGTGCATTGTCCTCTCTTCATCAATGCGGCGTGCGAGGGAGGTGCCACTCTCTTTTCTGTCGACTACTTCAAAAGGAAGGTCTACCTCTCCCAGAGTGTTCAACTCTATCAAGAAGCCGCCATCACTGCCCTTGAGAAAGTATACAGTGTGGAACCCAGTTTCAGAGCGGAAAAGAGTAGGACACGGCGCCATTTAACCGAGTTTTGGCAGATTGAAGCGGAAGCGGCGAACATGCCTTTGGAGAAGATTCTGAGGGTTCAAGAGACCGTATTATCCGAGGCCTGTATGCTCGTCTGCGAGCGGTCGAAGGCGGAGTTTAAGTTTCTACGGAGGAGATTCAAGCCGCCTGAGCCTCCTTTTCAGAGAATCACCTATTCGAAAGCTGTGGAGATCTTACGTGGCTTGGATGTAGAGTTCGAGTGGGGAGAGGATTTTGGGGCGGTTGAGGAGCGGGTTTTGAGTAAACAATTCACACAGCCTTTCTTTGTCACCCACTTTCCTAGAAGGTGTAAGGCATTCTACCACGACCCCGACCCGACAAATCCGGAGGTGACGCTGTCCGCTGATCTCTTGGCGCCTAGGGGTTTTGGGGAGATTGCGGGTGGAGGCCAAAGGATAAGTGACTACACGTTATTGATTGAGAGCTTAAAGAAGTTCAAGCTTGACCCCAAGGACTATGAGTGGTACTTGGATCTGAGGAGGTATGGAAGCGTGGTTCACAGCGGGTTTGGTATGGGTGTGGAACGGGTTATTCGATGGATGCTGAGATTGCCCCACATCAGAGACGCTACCCTCTTTCCACGAACACCCTCAAGAGTCTATCCATAAAAAGCTGTTGAAACCAACGAATGCCCACACTGATAAAGATACGGACTCATTCAGCCCTATCGTAAAAGAATTATTTTTTAAACGTTAAGTCTGTGGTCTTTTGAACCAGCATTTGAGCCTTAGGAGCGTGTAGAAGCTACAGAACAGCTTCATTAGCTAGTTATACACAGCTTCTATAACGCCTTCAATACCCTGAAGACTCGTTCAAACCTCTACGTAAAAAAAGAGATAAAGGTCTTCCTCGATGGAAAGTTGGGAAATACCGAAGTGCTTTTCACAACACTTCTGGAAAACCGATTGAAGTGTTTGTTTTCAACCTGTAATCCAGGAATAAGCTTTAAAACGGTCCATAAAAAACTACTTTATGATGCTAATGAATGCTGCTTCAAAAATCTCTGAGAAAGAAGTAGAGCACATCGCTAACCTTGCGAGAATAGAGCTCACCGAGGAAGAAAAAAGAAACTTCACCGAGCAATTCAACACCATCCTTGAATACTTTGAAATTATTAACGACTTGGATACTGAAGATGTTCCTCCCACATCCCACGTCTTAGACGTGACAAACGCGTTTCGAGAGGACAAAGTGAGTCCTTCCTTAGCTGTGGAAGAGGTTTTGAAGAACGCGTCTAAAAAGGAGCGCGGGTTCTTTAAAGCTCCTAAAATAATTTGAAGAGGCTATTGAATGGGTGAACCATATCTTCTATCGGCGAGGGAAACTGTGAACGCGGTGCAGAATGGAGATCTTACCGCTGAGGAATGCCTCCACGCAGTTCTTGAACGAATTAAAGAAGTTGATCAGCACGTTCACGCCTTCATAACTCTGAGGGAAGATGTTGCCCTCAAAATGGCTAGGGAAATCGATCGAAAAGTCCGAAAGGGAAAGGCTCTGGGACGCCTTGGCGGAGTCTGCATAGCCCTCAAGGACAACCTCTGCACGAAGGACTTTCCGACAACCTGTGGATCTCGAATGCTTGAGTCGTTTTCACCCCCCTACAATGCGACGGTAGTTGAAAACCTCATGAAGGAAGGCGCAATTCTTCTCGGGAAGACGAACATGGATGAGTTCGCTATGGGCACTTCAACAGAAACTAGTTATTTTGGTCCGACGCGAAATCCTTGGCATCCTGATCATGTTCCAGGAGGCTCCTCAGGTGGAAGCGCAGCAGCAGTTGCCTCGAAGGAAGTCGTTCTAGCCTTGGGATCGGACACCGGTGGGTCGGTTCGATGCCCAGCAAGCTTCTGCTCCGTCGTCGGGATGAAACCCACCTACGGCCTCGTCAGCAGGTATGGCTTGATAGCCTATGCTAACAGTTTGGAACAAATCGGACCCTTAAGCAGGGATGTCTACGATTGCGCGCTGTTGTTGAGTGTTATCGCTCATCATGATCCCTCGGACTCCACATCCCTAACTACGCCACGTCAAGACTACACGAGTTTCCTCAGAAAGGACCTTGAAGGCTTAAAGATTGGGGTTCCAAAGGAATTCTTCGGCGAAGGCGTCGACGAGCGAGTGGTCAAGCCTCTTCGAAAAAACATTGACAGCCTCGAAAGCCTTGGCGCTTCCTGGGCTGAGTGTTCCCTCCCCACCCTCAAGTATGCTCTTCCAGCCTATTACCTGATTGCCATGTCGGAGGCCAGTTCTAATCTGGCCCGATACGACGGTGTGCGATACGGATATAGCCAGGAGTATTCTTCTAAGGACTGGAACACCGTTTTTTCCAAGAACAGGAGACGTGGCTTCGGCGCCGAAGTCAGACGACGAATCATACTGGGGACTTATGCCCTCTCAAGTGGTTACTACGATATGTATTATCTGAAGGCTTTAAAAGTCCGAACCTTGATTAAAGCGGATTTCGACAAAGCGTTTCAAGACTTCGATGTACTCGTCGGTCCTACCATGCCCATACTCCCCTTCAAGTTCAGCGAAAAAATCAATGACCCCCTCGAGCTATACATGTGTGACCTGTTAACCGTCCCTCAAAACCTGGTCGGCTGCCCTGCCATATCCATTCCTTGCGGATTCGTCGAGGGATTACCCGTTGGAATGCAAATCACGGCCCCGCCTCTGAGAGAAGACTTGTTATTCAGAGTAGCCTACGCTCTTGAACAACACAACCCTGTAGAAAAAGGTTGATTTTATTGAAGACAGCCCTCACTCACATGTTGATTCCGACCGGTCTAAAGACATTAAAGCAGTTCCCTTTTGAGTCTAGATGATGGAGTTGACCCAGTTGAACGACTATATAAAAAGGCTTAGACAAGAGAAATTGAACCTCATAATATTAAATGATGATACGACACTATTCACAAGCAGTGAAGAGGGCATGAAGCCACTAATTGAAGCCATTAATCGGTTAGGAATATCCAAGCTAGAGGACGCGATTGTTGTAGATAAGATTGTGGGTAAGGCTGCGGCCCTTCTCATCAGTTATTTCAAGGCAAAAAAGATTCACTGTATAGTCTTGAGCATGAAAGGAAGAACGATCTTGGACAACAATGGTATAAAACATAATGAGGAGAGGCTGACGCCAGAAATCATGAATCGAAGAGGAACGGACTTATGCCCCTTTGAACAGGCTGTAAGGGACGTAGACGACCCGCTAAAGGGCTATGAACGCATAAGTACTACATTAAAAGCGTTAGGCATCATCTAATTAACTAAAAATGCTTAAAACCGTTAAGGGTTTCGTAATAAAAGAAAAATGTCTCCTTCCAACCATTATCGTTTGAAGTCACTATCCTTTTTCAAAAGAGGTTACAGCTTCCGCAGAAGCGGGTTAAAGGAGTATTTATCGGGTTTAGCTATACGGGGGTTGGAAAGAGGGTTGCGCTTAAAAAGATGACTAAGCTCGTGATAATACCAACAGCTACCACTAATAAACCGTGTAACAGGACGTTCTCGCCAGAAACCCTTCCCAGGAAGACGCCGAGAATAAATAAAACGAAGAAATCCAGAATGAATGAAGCGATAACCCCGATTTCCACTAAGATTAACCCAGATTGAGCCAGGAAAAACGGAACCAACGGAATCACCGCAGCCAAGGCGGGAGATAAACCGTCAATTAACGAGATTAACAGGACTTTTTTCTCTGATTCTCGCTCTAGGATTGAGCCACTGAGATCAGTGAACATGTATTGTTCCATTTGTCGCAGAGCCCTCTTCCGCTCAGCTCGCTCCGATAGGTATCGTCCAAACGCCCCGGACATCCCCATCGCGAGACACGCACTCAAACCCATGCTGATGACGAGTCGAGGGTCCGTCGACCCCAAAACGAGGCTGCCCATCAAAATGCCAAGAATCGTCAACGCTCCGTCAAAGGCGTTATTGACGAAGGCACGTCGAGTGATTTCGTCGGAAATAACTTCTCCTTTGCGTTGAATGAGATTCTCCAAAGTATGATGCAGTTTTCTAACGAATATTTTAAAATTTATGCGTTCAACCATTGCTACGCAGTCTACCTACCCATCCGTGAAGTTACATAATTTCCGTTCTAAATCAAATATGTCCTTGTTCTTCGAAAATATGAGCATAGGCTAAAACTGTATCATCGTTTTGTTGAAGCAAGGTTACGCCCTTTGGGATCGAATGTACTTCAATGTTCTGTCAAATTCGTCATGAATCTGATCAATTTTGTGGATGTTCGCATCGGAGTGAGAGGCTAGGACCAGTATAGACGCTGAAAGCTTCTCGCTGTCTTGTTGGGGAATATATCTCTTCGCGGATATCACGTTATCCACGTTTCGTATGACAGCGCCGAACTCTTTAATAGCGTTTCGAATCGAGTCGTAGTCGAGGTTGTATCCCTCCAACGTCACTTTGAAGTCCTCAACGTTTTTTTCGAGTTCTGAGAGGGCTACATCGACTTCAGCAATGCCGTCGATTTTGCTCAAGCTGTCTACAAGGTCAACTATAGATTGTTGAGCGGGAGACATAACATCTAAAACGATTTTCACGATATTCAAGGGTATTTTCCCGTTCTCTTACGTCTACCCATTAGTCTTGTTACTTATATAGATAACTCTCTTCTTGAGCCATCTTTAACACTCTCGCTTAGCCTACATCCTTTATATAAATTAAAAAAATAACCGCTCAATGTCAATATGGTTCCTGTGATTCCTCTTCAGATGTCACAGGTGCCTTCGGAGGCGTAAATTGTGTGAAGGGTTCGTTTATTTTTTGGAGGAGGTCATTGAATTCGGATTTTGTAATCATAGTCTCATTTATGTTTTCCAACGCGTTTTTATTATCTGTAATCGAAGTTTCAAGGTTCTCCTTGATTTTACTGACGCTGGCTTCAATTTTTCCTAAACGATTGTAAATCTGGTTTATATGTTCACCAAGGTTACTTACATAATCCAATAATTCTCGAAAACTTTTTGCAATGGATGGTTCGTTTTCTGAAAGAGACATTATATACACCTATTCTAGTTTACTCGTTACAAGACAATACCGTTTTCCTGTATTTAACCACTTTCTTTGAGGGAGTCTCCTGACTTCCTATTTATTGTGGTTTATTTATCGATCTATGACTTATCAATGAATAGCCTGATATAACAGGCGTATACAACAATCAGGTATATAATTATGGTTATA
>JAZFSF010000307.1:0-5454 GCA_036446055.1 Bathyarchaeia archaeon
GAGTCAAGAGGTCGCAGAGAAGTATGGCGCTGATGCCTACTGTGTCAACGCAATGGAGGGAGTGGCCGCGGCTAACAAATACATGGATAAAAAAAGGGGGTTAAATTTAGATGCTGTCCCCCTATGAACGCCTGCTCCTATCTTACCTTGGGAAGCAGCCAGACCAAATAACCGTGGCCATCCCCCCATTCCCAGTACTCGGCGTCCCCAAACTCGAGATGAGCGCTGATAGAGCTAATCCCAACTTCCTCCAATGGGATAAGGAGACCAGGATCAGGAAATCGATAGAGTTCAACGTGAACTTCGCCAAAAGGTTCCCAGACCTTTGCGTGTTAGATGGAATTGGTAGCGGTGGTCACGGCGACAAATCTCTACACCTAGCCCAGATCTTGGCGCCGAAGCTTGGTAGAAAGGTTTTCTTCAAGGAGTCGAGCAGAGGTGGATACACCTATTCTAAGCCGTTGATCGAGGACTTATCCACTTTTAACACAGACGAACTCTATATTCCAGATCTCAGCAAAGAACCTGATTTAGAGAGGGTGCTTGAAGGCGTTGAAATGCGTCTGGAGTTAGAGGACGTAGCCTACGCCGACCTTGAAGAACATGTTGCTAATGGGGTTAAGGGTTGGGCTTCTACGCGATGCGTCGAGGATATTATTGATCAAGGTCTCGTCTCCTATAGGCAGTTCCTGATAGGCATGAAGCTCTGGCCGGATAAGATCCACAAGTTGTGTGAGGTCACGACCGAATACGTTATTGAACAGCTTAAACATTTAGAGGGAGTCATGGGAAAGATAACCAAGCTGTCCATCGCCGACCACTGCACGACATTCATGTCGTGGAAGCAGGCTGAAGAATTTTGGGTACCCTACGTGAGAAGGGTTAACGAGGCCTTTAGAGGAGCGATTCACATATACCACAATGAAGGACAGATTATCCACCTTGCTGGCTTAATTCTCAAGGCTGGATTCGACGTCTATCAAGTTGGGCCTGAAACAGACCTAGTAGAGTTTAGGGAAGTTGTAGGGAACAAGCTGGCTCTCTTTGGTAACATTGATCCTGTCTACACACTGCCCTCGGGAACCCCAGAGGAAGTGGAAGATGCATGTAAACAAGCCATAACAAAGGGAAGCCTCGAGGGAGGATTCATACTCTCGACGGGCGGCGGCCCACCCCGCAACGGCGCGCCTCTACGGAATCTGGAAGCGATGATCAAATCAGCCGAGAAGTACGGGAAGTACTCCCTATCTGCTTAGGCTCTAGTCATCATCCTTTCTGTAAGATTTCACTCTCGATTAACTAGCTATCTAACTAAACGGTGAAAACGTTATTAGCCTTCAGCCTCTCCTACTAGAGGTGGTGGAAAATATGAGAATTGACGGGATTGAACTTTATTATGTGAGAATGCCTCTCATATATCCTTGGCGGACAGCATACGGAGAAGACTCTGACATTCATTCGGTGCTGGTTAAGATGGTAAGCGGGGACACCCATGGTTGGGGTGAAACCACCCCCCTAAAAGCGCCATGTTACTCTCCAGAGTGGGCTGGAGGCGTCTTCACCGTAACGAAGGAGTTTCTTGCTCCCCAAATAGTGGGACGGGAGATCGAGAATGCAGATGAGCTGCTCAAGTTATTAGAGCATTTCAAGGGAAACCCCTTTTCTAAAGCTGGGCTTGAAATTGCTTTTTGGAGTTTGAAAGCGAAGATGAGTGGTAAGCCCCTCCACCAATTATTGGGTGGTAGATCGAGTCCGGTGGAGGTTGGAGCAGATTTTGGCATTCAAGACAACATCGATATACTATTGAAGAAGATTCAACTTGCGGTAGACGAGGGCTATCCCCGAGTAAAACTCAAGTTCCGTCTAGGATGGGACATCGATGTTTTGAAAGCTGTTCGCGACTTATTTCCAGATTTCACCTTTCACATAGATTGCAACGCTTCTTTCACCCTGAAAAACATCAAACTATTCAAGAAGGTGGATCGCTTTGAACTAGCAATGATCGAACAACCATTGCATCACACAGACTTAATCAATCACGCTGAATTGCAAAGACATATCGAAACCCCGGTCTGCCTCGACGAGAGCATTATAGGCCCTAAAAGCGCGGAGCAAGCCATCCAACTCGAAAGCTGCAGTTACATGAACGTTAAATCAGGCAGAGTCGGTGGTTTACTGAACGCAGTGAAGATACATGACATGTGCGAGGAAGCGGGTGTGCCCTGCTGGGTTGGGGGCATGCTGGAATCCGCTGTGGGAAGCGGGATCTCAGTAGAATTGGCGACTCTCCCCAACTTCAAATACCCAGCCGACATATTTCCCACCAAAATAAATTACGACGAAGACTTAGCTAAGCCCGAGATTTCACTCTGCTCTCCCGGGAAAATAGAGGTCTCTAAAGTCCCTGGAACACCCTATGAGCCAAAAGAGAACCTGCTCAAAGAATATACTTTAAGTAAAGCTTGGATAAAACCCTAAAAATCTTTTTTGAAGCGCTTAACAGCGAGCGATGTTCAAACTAACCGGAAACTACGAGAAGAAGTCGCCTACAACATAAAATATTCATAAAAGTCTTGGTATTGAAGCCTAAACTTCCCTTGAGAATACGGTTTTGCCTTCTATTATCGTCATGTCTACAGGAATGTCGAGGATAGTTTCCACGGGAACTGTTAGGATGTCCTCTCCCAGCACCACCATATCAGCAAGCTTCCCTGGTTCGATACTGCCAAGTCGTTCCTCATCGAAAGCTTGGTAGGCCCCATTTATTGTATAAAGCTTCAGGGCTTCAATAACCGTTATCTTCTGACTACGACCAATAGGCTTCCCAGCTTTTGTTATCCGGTTAACCAGAGCATGAATTCCCATTAACGGAGGATATGGCGCAGCGCTGTGATCGGAGTGGGCTGCTATTTTGATTCCTGCATCTAGGAATGATCGGGCAGCAAACATCCATTCCAGACGTTCCTCCCCGAAAGCAGGTAACAACTTATCCCCATGATAGTACGGGTATGGTCCAAAAATAGTTGGTAGAATCCCCAGTTTCTTTATCCGTTTAATAATTTGTGGGTTTACGACGGTGCAATGGATAGCCCGGTTCCTAGAATCGTCTCTTGGAAACTTTGTTTGAGCTTCCTCTATAATATCGAGGTATATATCAATCGCCTTGTCACCATTAGCGTGAGAGACGATTCGGTAACCAGCCGCGTATGCATCTAAAATCGTCTTTCGAGCGATTTCCTTTGTCGTAGCCATAATACCATAATAGTCAGTTCTATGTAAGTATGGCTCAGAAACGGCTGCGGTTCGGGCGGATATAGATCCATCAAAGAAAAACTTCAATCCTGTTATCCTAACCCAGTCGTCGCCAAAGCCTTGGGATATACCAAGTTTATTAAGTTCGGGAAAAAGACCGATATTCACGTCCATCCTTACTCGGATAGGAAGTTCCCCCCGATTTTTCAGATCCAACACGGCCCTAAGTTGGGAACCGCCAAGAGAATCATGAACACAGGTAATCCCTGTAGTTGCACACGATAATAGCATTTGCTTCACTCCTTCTGACGCCGATTCTCTTAATGGCTCTTCATTAGTCCCACGAACGACTTCAACTGCCTTCTCATGAACTCCACCAGTAAGTTCACCTGTATTGGGATCTCGTTCAAATGTTCCTCCCACAGGATCCGGCGTGTCCTTCGAAACACCCGCCATCTCAAAGGCTCTACTATTAACGATAGAGTAATGCCCTCCAACTGTTGTTACAATTACTGGATGATCAGACGCTACCTCATCGAGTTCCCATCTTGTCGGATGCCGTTTCTCTTGAAGTTTCGAATCGTCCTCACGTGTACCACGAATCCACTCTCCTTTTTGAGTGGTTTTAGCTTTCTCAGCGAGCCTTGCTTGAATGTCAGCCACAGACTTGACCCCGGCCTCCTCGCTTAGATTCACCGTCATAAGTTTGCTAACGCCAGTTGATACCATATGACAGTGGGAGTCAATGAGTCCTGGTATTACCGTTCTGCCCTTTAAATCAATAATCTTGGTATCGTCCCCCACATACTCGTTAACATCCTCATTAGACCCGACATGGAGAATCCGTCCATATTTGACTGCCACTGCCTCAACAATAGACTCCTTCTCATCAACAGTGATTATCTTTCCATTTAAGAGTGCTAAATCAGCAAACATCCAAATCCCCAAATACCCTTTATTTTTATCTAATATAAAAAATATTAGCTAGCTTAACATTTAGAAGGAGCTGATTATTCAATTAATTATCGAATTATTCCTTTTTTGCGAAGATTTTTCTTCCAAAAAAATTGGTGCGGCTGCCGGGATTTGAACCCGGGCTACCAGCTTGGCAAGCTGATGTCCTAGACCAAGCTAGACGACAGCCGCTCGTGAAGTAGATAAATACAAGACAAAAGAATGTTTTAAATCCTTTTCGCATTTTAACGCGTTCAAGACAACTAAGAAATCCAAATGCAATGAGGAAGCACTATGTCGAGCCCACTTTGCGTCATGAAATTACATGAAAAGTGAAGAACAGGACGATGTAAGCATCTCAAGTTAGCCTCAAAAAGGGAAAACTTAAAGGGGAATTTGGAAAGAAAATCTGAATACCACCTGGATAACTAGCTATCAATGTAACTCAGCGAAGACTTCACAGAAAACAGAAGCGACGTAGTCGCGGGGCCGTTGATATCCTTTTATCTTGGCAAGGCGTCGTATAGCTTTGAGAGCACCGGAACCGTACTGCATAGCCTTTTTGGGGCGTCGTGTAATCTTCTCAGATAGACCGAACAGCCTCGCCGTCTCTCGGAGAACCGGTTTCCTGAGAGCGTCCTGTGAACTCTCAACTTTGAGACGGGTTGGAAAGCTTGAGGCTACGTGAATTATCTCAAGGTTCATAAAAGGAAGGACAAGTTCGATGTTGGTGGCCAAGGCAATGCCCTTATCCCGTTGCAGATTCACGTCAGCCATGTGTACCACGTCGGTCCACAAGGCATCAGCCAGCCCCACAGCGCCCCTCTGCTCGAGGATGCGACAATACCTCGTGTATCCTCCAAACAGTTCGTCGGCACCCTGACCGGCAAACACCCGTCCAACATCGTCCTTCATGACGGCTTCAGCCGCGACGTAAAGCGGTAAACCAATACTAATCTTCATTAAATCATCTTCCTCAACCGCATATATTACTTTACGAATGTAGCTTTCAGCCTCATCAAGAGAAATAATCGTCTCATGTAAGGGGCAACCAAGCTCTTCTGCCGAGTGTTCAGCCGCATCGAGGTCGTGTGAGCCTTCAAAGCCAGCCACATAAAGAATAGGCGTCACTCCTTGGTCTATGATACATTTAGTCACGAGTGAGCTGTCCACACCGCCGGAAAAGAAGATGCCTACTTCCACGGGCGCCGGACGATAAGTCTCCAGTTCTCTACGCCCTGCCAGCTT
>JAZFSF010000308.1:0-2012 GCA_036446055.1 Bathyarchaeia archaeon
TAGCGAAAAAAGTATTGACAAAAGGGGATAGAAGGTGTTTGAGGAAGTTAGGTGTTTTGAGGTTAAAGGGGTACGGGGTCATGGGCGGATACTTGAGGTCAGTCTTAGAGCCAAAAAAAATTGATGGAAATAAATAGGACGAATTATTCGTCCAAGGATGAGGATAGATGATTCTTGGTAGTGTTGTTCTTAGGGTTTTAGGGCTTTGGTTTTTAAGCAACAAGACCGTTATTAGTAGAGACTAACGCGCGCGGAAGGCGTGATACGACTAAATGACATCGTCATCGTCTCGCCATGAGACTTCCAGTCAGACAAGCGGGGAGACATCGTCTATCGTTACCGACGAAATCAAGCGGATTGGCTGAGAAGAAATGGCTACTTAGAAGTCGATTTTAACGTTTAGGCAGGTTAGAAATCCGTGACAACAAGCATCTGGGAGGAAAGGGAGCAGAGAGGTCGACCTAGGGGTAACTCCAATGCGTATTATGCTCATCTTAAGTCCATTGTTAAAATAGCACGTAAGCACGCCGTGGATCCAAAGCAATTAGTCGATGCCTTTGTTGAAGCGTGGGAGAATAAGTCTGCTCACTGTGGAGGATTAACGATTTCTCGACGAGGAATAACGCGCGACTCAGCCACATTTCTCATTACCAAAGAAGAGAAGGTCATATGGCAGTTCCCCGTTAATCTTGTGAACGTGAGAAATCCAGAGGTATTAAAAAAATACATTCAAGACATGCCCACCCCTCAGCCCCTTGAGCGGGAGCGATACCAGAAGAAACAACAGATCGATAACCTTCGGTTTGGAATGAAGGGGATTGATGTGAAAGCAACAATCGTTGAAGTCCCCCCGATAAAACCAGTTATCACGCGATGGGGTTCAGAATGTTATGTCTCTAATGTGTTGATTGCTGATGAAACGGGATCGATAAGGCTTAGCTTGTGGAATAAGCAGATAGATAAGGTTCGTGTTGGGGATGAAGTGGAACTGACGAATTGTTCCGTCTCTCGATTCGCAGGGAAACCTCAATTGAGGCTGAGACGAAAAAGTACAATGTCCGTCATAAACCATCTTCAACGAGAAGCTAGCTAGCCTTGGATCCCATGCATTTAGTTCAGTTCTTAAGTGCTTCGCTAATAACAACGCTTCTTCGTTAATTAAAGTCTCAATTGTTTGCTTTTTACACACTTTCATTCTAGGAACTACAACATGGGATTCAAAGAACTTGTTTAGCTGTTTCATCAAGTCTCTAGTTTGTACATCGTTCAAATAAACTCGTTTTCCCTTCTTGTTTCGCGATAAGCGCGCGTTAGTTAGTCTTGAAACATATTAAAAACTAATATATTTTAACTTAAGTTAATTATACTACCCTGTATAAGTGGACAGCGCGTGTAAGCGTGAACTATGTTTAATCTAGCTAGAAAAGAAGTAGATTGGAATACAATATTATCTAAGTGAATAAAAGAATCAAAATACTAAGAAAAATGAAGATAAGTGGTTCATACTTAATTTTGGGGAGAATAGAGTGACTGAAGATATTTACGATTTGGCGAAGAGAAGAAAGACTGTTAGAAAGTTTTCATTACGCCCAGTGGACACGAAAGAGATTATCAAAGTCATAAAAACTGCTTGCCAAGCACCCTCCGGAGCAAACTCCCAGCCTTGGAGATTTTTGATAGTAACGGATACAGAAACAAAGAGGAGAATAAGGAAGGCGTGTGAACAAGGCGAAAAAGAATTCTATTCCAACGTAAACAGCGAATTAAGGGAATGGCTTCTCAGGAGAGAGATAAACTGGAGAAAACCCTTTTTAGAAGAAGCTCCCTTGCTAACCTTTATTTTCTCAGAGAAAAAGGCTCCTTACTCAATACAATCTACTTGGCTAGCTATAGGCTACATTCTACTCATGATAGAGAAATTGGGACTTGGAACCGTAACGTACACTCCTTCAATTGCAAAGGATGTTCTAAATATATTAGATGTTCCTGAAGATTATAGATTAGAGACCATA
>JAZFSF010000309.1:0-2969 GCA_036446055.1 Bathyarchaeia archaeon
AAGGAAGTGAGCAGTCCCTCTCCATCAGAAGATAGGTTCGAGAATGTACCATGCGTTTTGATTCAATCCACGAGTTCAACTATTCGATCCACACTCATCTACATTAATGATGATAGAGAGATTAAACTGGACAATCCGACTTGGATTAGAGAGGCGGCATCAGGAGGTTTGGTCGTTCTTGGGATTTCACTCCCCAAAGGAGAGCCTCTGGCGAAGGCAGTGGCTAAGTCATTGAAGGGAGTGAGCTACCTCGACCTTAGAAGGGACATCGTGGACTATGGAGAGATCTTCTTTTGGGGCAAGGAAGAACATGGTGTATGGGGGCTTATCTCAGCAGTACTAGATGATAGAATTAAGGGAGTAGTGATTGAGAACCCGCCCCAAGAGCTGACATTGGCAAGCGGTGAATCGGTGAAGACCGTTGAGGTGTGCAAGCTTTTGCCTCCGAAGAGGTTAGTAGTGTTAGGTCATGGTGGGAAAAGTGAATTCCTTGATGGAGTAATCAAGGCTTATACAGAAGCGGATCGAAGGGAGAACCTGAGATTTGAGGAAGAGACTGGCCGGGACGTTATGGAGAAGATTATTAATTGGGTTCTAGGGAGGACGTGTTGATGGTAGCTGGAGGAAATTTAATGGTTAATAAAATGTTTACCACCGGTGTAGCTGTTGTCGGTGGAGGAGTGGCTGGGGTGGCTGCTGCGGTGGCGGCAGCAAGGGCTGGAACCGACGTTTACCTGATTGAGAGATATGGCTTCCTCGGAGGAACAGCTACCGGAGGGCTTGTGGCAAGATTTCAGCCAGGTCCTGATGTAGGGAAGCACCCCGTTATACGAGGTATATATAAGGAAATATGCGAGCGTTTAGGAGAGTACGATGCTCTTCATGGCAGCTTATTCGATCCAGAGATGCTGAAGTACGTTGCTCTTGACCTCTGCGAGGAGGCGGATGTTCACCTCTTACTTCACTCCCTTGTTTACGGGGTCGATGTTAAGAACGGAGCTGTGAAAACCCTCCGTTTTTATACTAAACAGGGACCTCGTACGTTAACCGCCAAGACCTATGTCGATGCAACGGGAGATGGAGACGTCTCAGCTCTATCAGGAGCAGATTTTCAAGTTGGTAGAGCATCAGATGGACTACAACAGCCAATGACCCTAGTTTTTCAACTCGGTAACATAAACATGAAGAGCTTCAAGTCCGCTGACTGGAATCACCTTAACAGGATTTTCGAGAGAGAGGTGAAGATTTTAGCCTCCAGAAGAAGAATCTTCTTCTTCACATGGAGGGCGGGAACCTTAGGCTTCGTCATGACCCATGTAGCCGGCTTAGACAGTCTTGACGTTGAAGACATTACCCGTGCAGAAGTAGATGCGAGACGACAAGCACTCAACATATACCAGTTTTTCCGCAGGCACGTCCCAGGATGCGAGCAATGCGTCATGGATACAGCCGCTCAGATAGGAATCCGCGAAAGTAGGAGGGTAATGGGAGACTATGTCTTAACTCGAGAAGACGTGCTTAATGCACGTAAGTTTGAGGATAGCATTGGTTGCTCAACAAGCTGGATCGACGTCCATAACCCTGATGGAAGGGGAGTTCTCCACGAACTTGTTGTAAATGATGACTGGTTCGAGATACCCCTACGCGCGGTAGTAGTCAAGGGAATTAAAAACCTGCTTGTAGCGGGAAGATGTATTTCAACAACTCATGAAGCACAGGGAGCCATAAGAGAGATGCCAACTTGTATCATGATTGGGCAGGGAGCAGGAATCGCTGCAGCCCTTGCGGTTGAGAGGGAGACTCCTGTTAGAGACCTTAAAATAAAGATACTTCAGAAGGAGCTTTCTTCCCAAGGAGTATGGCTTCGAACTAGTTAGATTGATGTACTGATTGTTACCATGTGATTTTGTTTTAGAAATAAACAAAATATGTCTTATTTTCGATACGTAACACAATCACGTATTTTTTTTGTATGACTTGACAATCTTATAATGTGAACACTGCATACAAATGATTGTTTCTAGTGAAAAGTGTATACAGACCGAAATGACGAGAATGGCTACAAAATAAGTATAATTTGCACTCATCTATTCAGTATGAGGGTGCAACACCCCCTTTTTGACAATTTAAAGGCCGTTTTAACGAGTATTTCGTGACAAACTCACGTACCCTCCTGGTATTTGATTGCTATTTGAAACAAAAGTGTTATATGTGATTGAATCTCGTAGCACGCGCAAAAAATAACGTGATAAATATGGGTTTGACGGTATGCATTAACTAGATAGCCTGCGATTTGAAAGTGATAAAGGATGGAGCTGTTCTATCTGAACTTCCTGATCAACATCACCTAATAAAGTAGTAGATCTATTGATGAAACTCTATGAAAATATATCTTAAAGGATAGGCGCTTTAGGGTTGTATTAAAAGATGATTTGTTTAGCTTTTAAAGACATGAGTAAAATCCTTTGGGGTTCACATATTAGGATATTCGAATTGTCTAAACATTTTGGTCCGCTTATTCACGGACGTGGACTTAAAAAGTATCTACAGTATGTCAAATACTTGCCCTCCATAATAAAAGATAAAAACATTCTAGTTTTTGGATATTATCCAGGCCGTTATGAAATACGAATGCTCAAGAACTTGAGAAAAAATCATGAAATAGTTATTGATATTGCGGATCTTCCACATTTACAACCAATATATTTTGGAGATGTAAAGAATTATGAAATATATGATTATCGAAGATTCTTTCAGTTAGTAAATATCGCACATTCTTTACTGTTTATTTCGTCTGGAGAGATTAAACTATTTGACTCTGATAAGCTTCGTAATAAGAAGAGGTTACTAGTTCCAAACGCTTCAAATCCAAAGTTTTTCAAAAAGACAGCTTTACCATCTAAGGGCGAGAAAAACATTCTTTGCGTCAGTGGGTACGCTCCCATGAGAGGTATTGACATTCTAGCTGA
>JAZFSF010000310.1:0-3519 GCA_036446055.1 Bathyarchaeia archaeon
TTTCCATTCTTATCAAGCAACCATCCCTCGGGAACTTTCTCTCCTCTTGCACCCATTACAGCTATGTGTCCCGCAGCAGCTATACTTGTTGCCATATCCAGAAGAATTGGTTTTTCCTCATATGCTGGGACGCAAATGGATATGGGGTTAGTTCCAAGCCGACCCTCCTTTCCACCATAGGGTGTTGTACGGTAATTAGTAGTTCTACAGGTAACGATACCGATCATATCTTTTTTCGCTGCCATCAGTGAATAATAATAGAGAGCGCCTATATGAGGGGTCACGGTTGACACCCAGCCCATCCCATATTTTTCCGCCTTCTTGATAGCGCTCTCCATGGCTTTTTTACCAACTACGTGACCAAACTGTTGAAGGCTGCTCCATAACGCTGTGGTCAAAGTGTCCTTTAGAACGGTTATCTCAGCGTCAGCACGGATTCGTCCACTTTTCACGCTTCTAATATGTCCTGGAACAGCTCTTACCCCATGAGAGTCGATGCCGAAAAGGCTTGTATCTAATAGAATTTCTGTGACTACTTCCGCCTGTTCATCTGATGCATCAACGGCTTTAAACATCTTTATACTCAGCTTTCTCAGCTGATCAGAAGAAAAAGTTGGCATTTTACATCAATCATATAAACACACATAAAGGAATATTTAATTTATGGTCAAACCAATGGAACTTTAACTCTAAATCAGGTCATTATCGATTTTCTATTCTCGATATCGCATCCTTTATTGTTCCTTTAGCACTAAGCGACCCTCCCATCAAAAACCTTGTAAATACCACCTGAGCAATTCTAATTATAAACTGATTATAGCTAGCTAGAGGCTGATGAGTAATCGTTGGGCTTTTCCAGCATCCTATTTTTCTTTCCCTCTGCGATATCATGTTGTGAGTCTTGTGGAGGGCTCTGACCCGGGCTCTCAAAGCCCTTGTTTTGCTATGGGAGCTTAGACGAGTATACTAGTCAAGGAAAGTAGAATCCCGCAGAGGAACTTGGCCTTAGCAAAGTAGACTAGAGGCCTCCTCGGTCCAGGTTGATCCACTGTCTTCAGGAAGCGGGCCAGCTCCTGTTCTAAGACATCGATTCAAATCCTCCAACACGACGAGTTGTCTCTCCATCAATCTAAAAGAAGTGAGCTGACCAATAAAACAGTGAGCCCTCATCAAGCTCTAGTTAGCTAAGAATATTAATCAAAAGAGATAAAAAGGATAAATTCGCATTAGGTAAAGGTTGAGTATTATGAGCGACAAGTTTGAATATAAAGAATCGCGATGGAATTGGAGAGCCATAGTTTACTCTGGCGTAGCATGCGACTCAAAAGACAATGTATACATCCACAGGAGAACACATTTGCCAGCCATTCTCGTCTTCGACAGCAAAGGGACCTTTATCAGGTCTTTTGGAGAGGATTTGTTTGCTAATCCTCATGGTATCTGGATTAGTCCTGATGACATCCTTTTTTGCACAGACACAGTTAACCACACAGTTTTGAAGCTTTCACTAGACGGTGAGGTCCTGATGACCTTAGGGACAAAGGGAAAGCCTGGGAAACCTGATGAACCCTTCAACAGACCTACTCGTGCTGTAGAATCACCATCGGGGGACATCTTCGTCTCAGATGGCTACGGGCAGCAACGGATCCATAAGTTTGCATCGGATGGCACACATCTTCTCTCTTGGGGTTCCAAGGGTAGAGGTCCTGGTGAGTTCTCACTCCCCCACAGTATCTGGGTAGGCCGTGATGAACGCGTTTATGTGGCTGATAGGATGAACGGTCGAATAGAGATCTTCAACACTGATGGCGAATTCCTCGACCAGTGGATTGGACTCATGTATCCAAATGAGATATTCATAGACAAAAACAATACAGTCTATGTCGCTGAATCCGGTCTAGGCACCGGGGCACCAGACAACCTGGACGCTGGGCGAGTAAGTATCCTTAATGCCGAAGGTGAGACACAAACACAGATCCGAAGTAGGATTTCTCACGGTATATGGGCGGATTCTAAAGGCGATATCTACGTTACAAATCTCGTCTTAGGAATAACAAAACACGTCAAGCTACCCTAGTGATTTACGCAACTCATAACCAACTCATTCCCCCTCTTTTTTTATTATCCCACTTTTTTAGTAATTTACACACTGATTGTATAGTGTGGTTACAGGGCTCATTACCTAGACAGCAAAAGATTGGGGTCATAGGGTCAGATTTGTTACATAAAATCGTTATTCTATTCCTTCTCAATGACATTTTTTCTCGATTCTTTGAAATTATTTATATCTTAATTTTGAGATATGACCAAGGTCGTTAGTAAATAGGGCATCAAGGTTTTTCAAATATATGTTAACTAATAGAAGGAAGTGATTAGGTAACTATCTCTTGAACTGGAAGTACTGCCAATCTTTTATTTTACATACTATACACTATTTGATTTAACCGTGAATGGCTGGCTGATTATATGATTCCGAAAAATGTGGTAAAGTGGTTGTTGGAGTCAGAGGATCCTTCCGTTAGGTATCGAACGTTGGTGGAGTTATTAGGGTGCTCTCTTTCTGATTTTGACGTGCAAACATGTAAAAATCAAATCACAACGTCCCTTCCCGTGAAAATATTGTTGGGTAAAATGCATCCTGATGGATTTTGGCTGCAAAAAAATCCGAGAACAGGTAAAGTTGTTGGAGATGGCGTTGTGTATGGGGCATTTGCGACCACTCATTTTTGTCTTTCCTATTTGGCTGAACTTGGTATGGATCGAAGCCATCCTCAGATAGCCAAAGCCGCGGAACGATACCTCCAGCTTCAGAAAATGGATGGCGACTTTTATGGCCATTTTTCCTGTCTACTGGGCTATAACATTCGGACGTTCACTATGCTTGGATACAAAGATGACCCACGAGTAAAGAGAAGCATAGACTTGTTATTGAATACGAAAAGACTGGATGGGGGTTACCTTTGTGACATACATGAAGGAAAATATAAAACTAAATCGGTGAAAAGCTGTATTCGAGGAAGTGTGAAAGCATTGCTCGCTTTTTCTTATTTTCCTGAGTACTGGAATCATGATCGGATCAAGCTGCTCGTTCACTATTTTCTCTTTCGAGATGGCATATTCAAGAGTACCAAACTGATGGAGTTGGTGAATAAGGATATGGAACGGAACTCTTTTCCAATAGAGTGGAGAGCGAACGTGTTTGAAATCCTATTATCTTTGGGTAGAATGGGTTACGGAAAAGATCGTAGACTTGAAAGAGCTTGGAAGCTTCTCGACGTCAAACGAGATTCCGAAGGACGGTATCTGTTGGATTGGACTCCACGTCAATCACCGTGGAGAATCGGAAAGAGAAATGCATCAAATAAATGGATAACATTCTACGCGTATCTTGCACACAAATGGAGGTAGCCAGCTAAACGAAAAAAATTATGAATAAGCAATGACAGGTTTTCATTCCCTAAATCTCTATTCTATTCAGTAAGAAACGTTTTATCCCGTTTTCGCTTTTGATCATGTTGC
>JAZFSF010000311.1:0-2871 GCA_036446055.1 Bathyarchaeia archaeon
GGGCCACGCAGCCGTCCCTCCGCTGCCTCTTTTGAACACTTCTCTGCGGCAGCTATCGCTCCTTCACGGTCGATGTTGACCCACGCTTTGAGAGTGGGCTCGAGTGCGTCGATGCGATTGAGAATAGAGGTAAGCAGCTCTGATGGCGAGAGCTTATTCAGGCGGATCAGGCGTGAAGCGTCAGATAAAGTGAGTTTGAATGTGTCCAACGAAGTCACTTCCCATCCTTCTCGTGTTCATATCTTTTTCTTTCTTGATGGAAGAACGATCTTTGTTGGGCTGGTTCCTCCATTGGCTTCAATGTGAACGCCTCAACAGTACAAAACGCCTCTGCAGCCAATTCAAAAGCGGATTTCATGTTCTTCGCCTCTTCCTCACCCCACTTCTCAGAGGCAGCGACGAGGAGACGATTCAATACTTCAACCTTCTCGTGGTTATCAGCCATAAGCCATCACAAAGGAAACCCTGTTTTTAGTATTTTAAGCTGTCGACGGAAGTTTCGTTAGAGCCAGAAAACGGGTTTTAAACTCGTTTAATGTGGGACGCAGGTGAAGAAATATATTGCCTCGTTACCAATTAGGTAAGTGAGTTACTATGAGTCCTTCGATAACCACCGAGGTTGTAGACTTTATTCTCAAGAAAAACCCGTCCCCAACCGCCGTTAAAACGAAGGCCGTCGAGCATATCATCGACGGCATCGCTGTGATGTTGGCAGGGTCACGAACCGAGTGCGTGAAGAAGCTTGGGAACTATATTTGTGAAAAAGGTGGAGCCCCCACATCGACGATAGTTGGGTTCAAAATAAAGTCTTGTCCCTCTGATGCCGCTCTGGTTAACGGTACGAGTGGACACGCCGACGACTACGACGATACCCAGCTCTCTTCGTCTCCTGACCGAATATACGGGCTCCTCACTCATCCAACAGTGCCGGTGTTAGCATCTGCGTTAGCGACAGGAGAGACTGTGGACTGCTCGGGTAGGGAGCTCCTCGAAGCCTTCATTGTGGGCTTTGAGGTGGAGTGTAAGCTTGCAGAAGCCATTAAACCGGAGCATTACACCCAAGGCTTCCACACAACGGGTACAATCGGAGCGTTTGGAGCAGTCGCTGCCTCAAGCAGGCTTCTTGGACTAGATGAAGAGGAGTTGAGGTTTGCGTTAGGGATGACGGCAAGCATGAGTTCAGGGATCCGCGTGAACTTTGGAACCATGACCAAACCACTCCACGCTGGGATGGCGGCCTCAAACGGCGTTGTCGCATGCATGCTTGCGAAGAAGGGATACACCGCCGATAGAGAGTCTCTTGATGGACGATGGGGCTTCATGAACGTTCTTGGTCATGGAGTGGATCCTGAGAAGCTTATAGGCAAACTAGGCAATCCCTACGCATTACTCTATCCAGGAGCCTCCATCAAGATGTATCCCTGTGGCTCCCTCGGCCAACCGTCCATGGATACATTTCTCGAGATCGTCGTGGAGAATGACCTCAAGCCAAAAGATATTCAGGAGATCCGGCTGTATGCGGGACCCAACATCTTGGAGCCCCTCCGCTACACAAGTCCTATCAACGGGCTTCAAGCAAAGTTTAGCCTCCAGTTCGGATTGGCGTCTATTCTCTTGAATCGTCGGGCTGGCCTTCGAGAATACACGACGGAGGTCGTTAACAGCAAAGACGTGCAGGAAGTCATGGCGAAGGTGAAGACTCATCTCGATCCCGAGGTGGCACGCATGGGAAAAGAGAAGATGCGGAGCATCGTTGAGGTCGAACTCCATGGAGGGCGTGTGATTCGACGGGTTGCTGACACCGCTCGAGGCACCCCAGAGAAGCCATTAACCAGTGGAGAGCTTGATGCCAAGTTCCGGGAGTGCGCCAGCTTCGTTCTTGAGAATGATAAATTGGAGAAGGCTGCTGAAATGATCAGGTTCCTTGAGGACTTGTCTTCAATAAATAAATTGACATCGCTACTGAAGCATTAAAAGGGTAATCGTAGATCGATCCTTTGACTACTCGGGTGATCCGCTCACAATCGTTGTTATCGATAGAGAAAAGGGTGATGGAGTCATGTACTTTAGAAATAACTCTTCTCGAAGCGATGTTTCTTTGACTATAACCGTTCTATTATCCATTACATTGAGTTATAGATACTTGATTTTTGACTGCTGTAGACACCTTGAGCGGTCTTCGTCGCCCTGAAAAGGCAAATTAACAATTGATTTGTAGGCATCATGTGATCAATGTTACCAAGGCATTGATGTGGTAAAACGCGAGGGGTCATTCTAAAGCTTTGGTTAGGTGAATCAACTCAGTATTTTGATGTCAGGGGACGGTATTCTATAGCTAGTTAGTGCCCTGTTGTGAGTTAACTATATGTCTCTGCGATCCAATCGCCAGCGTAATGAATAACTATCACTACGATCAAGGCAATCGCTAAATGTTCGATAATTACTTTCCAGGTGCTCTCTGGTTCGTCTTTCGCTATGGCATAGCTAAGAATTGCCAACATGCATAATCCCCATACCACGCTCACCATAATCGCTGTTGAGAGTTCAAACATCACTATGGGAACCATGAACGTCAATGCGAAAAGAAGTTTAGCTAAAAACGTGGCAATTGTTGATTCCCAAATTTCTTTACTGGTATGGGCGTTCTCCGCTTCTTCAGACACATGAATGCCCAGGGCATCTGAAAACGCGTCAGCAATCGCAATCGTTAAGATACCGCCAATGATAACAAATTTAGATCCAGAAAAGGAGTGGAGTCCCACCATTAATCCCAGTGTCGTAATTATCGCAGAGGTTAAGCCGAAACATAATCCTTTCTTAGTGGAATGCTTCATCGCAGCCGCCAACCATTAAGTCTTGACGTTACAGCAC
>JAZFSF010000312.1:0-2087 GCA_036446055.1 Bathyarchaeia archaeon
GGAACCTTATCTGAAGCCTCCTTTTACTTCTATCGTCCTAAGCCCAGTCCCATAACTATAAAGAAGCCATTAGAGATCGTTGCTTGCAGTGGAAGCATCTCACCACGTGGAAGCAAGAGAAGAGTACACGGCCATATCGATGTGACCGATTCTGAGTTCCGCTCTCAAGGCGGACACCTTCTTGAGGGAAGTATCGTCGACGCCATGGCCTTCGTTGTGATCTTCGAGTTGGTAGGGGCTGACATCTCCGAACTAGGCTTGTAATCAACGTACTCCTTAGCTTACCATACCCTACTTCCCCCTTTTTCTTTCATGAATGCCCTACGTTCTATCTTCTGCATCTATCTCTTCTTGAAGGCTTGTAGACGCTTCAAAAAACTCAAGAAACCTTCCCCTCCTTCAACATAAATCCTAAAACTGAAATAACTCAAAATCCACAGCATCATCAGTTTTCCGGCGTCTTAACTCTTGGCTGCTCCTCAAGTAAAGAAACGCTTAGGACGCCAACGTAGAAAACGTTTGAGTCTATCATCTAACAACATCGGAATCAATGACATTGAAAAAAAGTTTTACCTCCAGCTTAACGGATTTAACAAAAAACAATCCAAGGTTTCAAAACCCACCATTTATCTCGTGTTCATAAATTTTAGTTTAAAAACATCTTCTCTCCCATTCTCGGTTTCCACCTAACAAGCGCTCTTTGAAAACAAAAAAACCTCTACAGGGATGACAGCCGAATGATTCGCTTTTATGAATGCTGCACTGTCTATATTTATCTAGTAACGTCTTGTGATGACTGTCTGTCTATAGATTTTTTGGTTCTGAGGAAACGAGAGTTTATTTGAATTTGTCGGAATATGGGTCCCACCCCGATGTACGAAGATCTTCGTTGAACTCGTTTAATCGGTCCATGTCGTCCCTCGTAATCTTGAAGTCAAACACCTGCGCGTTCTCGAAGATACGTTCCTTATTGACGGATTTTGGAATCACGATTGCTTCCTGCTGTAAGCTCCAACGAATCAGTATCTGAGCGGGTGATCGACCATACTTGGCCGCGATTGTTACCAGTTTAGGATCCTTTAGTTTTACTGTACTCGTCAGAGGACTCCACGCTTCGATTTTGATGCCTTTTCCTTCGCAATACTCTTGGAGCTCTTTTTGATAGAGGTATGGTGTGAATTCGATTTGATTGACCGCGGGAACTATCTCCGTTTCCGCAGAAAGCTCCTCGATGTGCCGAATTGTAAAGTTACTCACACCAATCGCGTGTGCCTTGCCCTCTGCCAAAATTTTCTCCATTGCTTTCCACGCTTCAATTCGGCATCCAGACACGGGCCAATGGATGAGATAGAGATCCACGAAATCCATTTTCAAATTCTTGAGACTTCGATCGATGGCTGCAAGCGTTTTATCGAAGCCATGATCGTCGTTCCACAGCTTAGTGGTGATAAAGACTTCGTCTCGGGGTAAGCCGCTTCGTTTGACTCCGATTCCCACATCCCGTTCATTTCCATACGCTTTTGCAGTATCGATGTGTCGATACCCTGCTTCCAACGCACATACAATCGCGTTTTGAACCGACTCACCGGTAGCACGAAGGGTACCAAGGCCCAGGACGGGTATTTCGACCCCGTTATTCAATTCAATTTTCGATTCTAAATCAAGTTTCATTTACAAAGACCTCTTTAACTTGCTAGCTTGCTAACCATTAAAACATTTAGGACCATGGGGGTAAAGTGTTTCGGTTTTTCCTTCGGACAAAATTGCCTTCAAAACATGTTTCACTCTTTAAATCGTTAACGCAAGTTACACGCTGTTCTCCTCCCCTTGCTCGATGAATGATTGGACCCAAACGTTTGAGAATCGTCGATAATATCGTAGAATACTTTAAATCTTTGGGGGATGAAAAAACAACGCTTATTCAATGAAGGAGAGATGACGGTGTTTGGCTAGCGTTTGGAGCAGTGCCTCGCGGATCCTTCGGGGTAATCTGGGTGTTCTGATTCTCTCTTCCGGTATCTGGAACGTGGCGAGTGGTTTAGCCAATCCCTACTTCTCGCTCTACGTCTTAGCTTTGGGCGGTTCAT
>JAZFSF010000313.1:0-3966 GCA_036446055.1 Bathyarchaeia archaeon
AGGTTGAGTGCCATGCAAAAACAAGAGAACCTCAAAAAAACGAGGTTATACTTAATCGTTTTTCTATCCTTTTTTCTCCTCCTAGCGCCAGTCCTCAGCTCCGTCCCTTCAGCATATGCTAATATCGGGACCCCTGAAATAGAGCTTGAACACTCCATTCAAATCACCCAGAATGGTCTGGTCATCATAAACGACACGATAAGCTTACAAAATGATGACGCAGAGCCCATCACCAGTTTTATCATAGGCTTCCACAAGGACTTCGTTAAAAACCTCGACAACACAACTGCTTCCACCGCCCTTGGAGAGAAATTAACGATAAGAAAAGAAAGTGTTGACGATACAACTAACATATATTGGATGAGTGTTGACCTCCCCGAAGCCATTGAACAAAACGAAACTTTCAATTTCTCAGTCATATCAGTCTTCTCAAAGCTAATAAACTACACCACTTCTGAACCCACAATATACACAGCCATCATCCCAAAGTATCCCGCTTTACCCTTTGAAGCAACCGCCTGCAGAGTAGAAATAAACATTCCAACGGGAACAACACTTAATATGAGTAGTTGGGAAAATTCAACCACGTATCTTCAAAGTCCCCTCAAAGAGAATTCAAATCAAACAGCCTCCGTGTCTTTCACAGGTACAATGCAATACATCGAAGGCACCTTTTTGTGGAGAGATATTGTTATCGAGTCTTGGGGAGCCACCTATTCCTATGATAAATATGAAATCCGTAACATCGGTAAAGATCATTTTCAAGAAATAGAGTGTCCCCTCCCAGACAATGCAAGTGAGGTAACGGCATATGACGATTTTGGACCCATTCAAACCCAAGAAAAAGAAGTCGATGGAAAGAAATATGCAGTTGTTTTAAGTCGTTATCCCCTTAGAGGCGAGACATCTTCAATTCAACTCCACGATTCATACTCGTTTACCATCAAATATCGGCTGAAAACAAGCGAATATACTACCGAATTAACGTCCTTAGCCTCGCATCAAATCGAACTCAAGGAGTTCCCCACTCCTAACTGGACCGTGGAAAACTTCCAATTGAAAATAACGTTTCCCGAAGGAGCCAAATACGCTCAAGCCACACCCGCTCCTGCGGAGATTTCGCAAAATCTTTACACTCAATCAATAATCTACACCATAACAAACTTGACACAAATTAACAAGTACTCTCTTACAGTCGAGTACAACTATAACTCGTTTTGGTCCGCCTTCCGACCCACCCTCTGGATAGGACTAGTAACAATGACTGTCGGAGGAGTCGCTTTCCTACGTAAAAGAAAAGTTCCAAAGCCATCTCCAATACCGAGTAGGGAAACTGAAGTCATAAGGATTTACCTCGAAGCATGTACCGAGCGTATCGGCTTGTGGAGAGAGCTTGAGGATTTGGATAACGATCTTGATAACAAACGCATACGAAGAAAAGGCTATAACCGTCGGAGAAGAATTTTACGACAACGCCTTAGTTCACTGAATAAAGAAGTTACCAACTACGAAAAACGAGTCAACCAACAGGGAGACGAGTACACCGAGCTTACCGAAAGGTTAGAGGAAGCGGAAATCGAGATTCGACAAACATACACTGAAATCGATCGACTCAAGACTCGGCTTCTAAGAGGCAGACTATCACAGAATGCCTACCAGAAGTTAAAGGAAGGCTGTGATGAGAGACTTCGAAAGGCTAGAAAAGTGACCGAAGAAGCGATTCTTGAGCTTAAACGTTTAGATGATTAGCCACACGTTCAGATGGTAGAGTGTGTGTTGACATGGTGCTTGTGTCACCCGAACTGTTGAAGGCGCATTTGACGACACCCCGCGTGGCCAAGATGTTTAACCTCTTGGAGAGGGATATAGAGGTTCGAACCACCCTCGAATGAGTAACGTGATGACCGTCAAACGATTAGTGTACAACGATCATGGTATTGTTCACGCTAGAATCGTTGTTGGAAGCGCCTTTGAATTATTTAACATCCTTTCCGAGAAAATTGAGCCCTCACTTGTCAGGGATGGTATTGGAGATCTCGAAAATCGTTGTCCTTTGTGGGGCTTATCTTCACGATTTAGGGAACGCCATTCATCGAACCATGCACAACATGCACGCGGTCGTCCTTGCAAACCCGATTTTAACCAGACTACTACCATTTATATATGAGAATAGAGAAAAATTGTTGCGGATTAAGCACGAAATTCTTCACAGTATTTTTTCCCATGATGGTGAGGTTCGATGTCTCAGTATGGAGGCAGGAATCTCAAAGGTGGCTGACGGAACAGATATGGCTGAGGGAAGAGCGCGGATCCCCTACCAGATAGGAAAGGTCGATATTCACTCCCTCTCCGCCCTCGCCATAGAGAAATTGGAGATCAATCGGGGTAAGAAGAAGCCTGTTGACATCGTAGTTACCATGAAGAATCCTGCTGGAATTTTCCAGATCGAATGGGTTCTTGAACGAAAGATCCTCTATTCAGGTCTTGAAGATTTTGTAGAGGTGGTTGCCTTTCAAGGTGAAAGGGAAATGAAGACTTTTACTTGGGGAAACGATGAATAGGTTTTAAGAAAGCCACGGTTTCAGCATTCAGACTGTTTTTTGTGGATAACTTTTCAGGAGGAGAATAGAGAGCCACAGGATTCCGATAACGGCAATCAGAAGGGGGAACATGAAGGCTTGTTGGAACGATGATGTATCGATGATCACGCCCATGATGTAGGGTGAAACGCCGCCTATGGTGAATGCCACTGAATTGTAGAGTCCTTGGGCTTTCCCTCGAGTTGAAAGGGGCGTCAGCCTCACAATCAATGAATAAATGGTTGGAAAGAAAAGGTTGATCGATATGGCTTGTAAGCTGAGGATGCCAATAGTCCAAGGACCATACGGTAGAGCTACTAAGGCGTACATGCATAAAGCAGAGGCCGTGAGTGAAGCTAGAAGCAGTTTGGTTTTTGAGTATCGATCCGAGAGAAAGCCTCCGATAAATGAGCCGAACAACCCGAAAAATCGAGTGACCCCGTATATTGTGGCTGTTTGAGTGAGGTCTAACCGATATACTTCCACCATGTACAAGGGATTCATTGTTAGAGATGAGAAGGCTAAGACACTATGAGCCACAAACGGAAGTAAAAAATACAGTAAAGTCTTATCTGATAATAGACTTTTCACTGTTTTCATGTTTAACGAAGAGCTTTCTTTAAAAGTCTTAGTTGGTTTAATAAAAAACCAAATAAGAATCACCAAGCTTATGTTGAGAACAATCCACAGGTAATAAACCCAATGCCAGTCATACTCACTAGCTAAAACCCCTGAAATGTAGGTTCCAACGAACTGTGCAACAGAAGGCGCCGTGTTAAAGATACCCAGCAACGTTCCAGTCCTCTTTGGAAACATCTTTGAGAGAATCGAAAAGCTTATCGGCGTGCTAGCCCCGATGAACAAACCCATCAAAAACAAGCTTGCACCCAGAGAGAGCAGTCCCTGCGAGAAACTCACTCCCACCATAGCCGGGACCAATAACAGGGAAACTATGAGTAATAACTTCTTATTGTCAAAGGTATCCGAAAGGACCCCCGACGGAAATTGAATCAACCCATAAGAGACACTCAATAAAGACAACAGCATTCCAGCTTGAGCATAAGAGATTTGAAGGTCATCCCGAATCAACGGCATGGTTATGATTACAGCCATCCTAACACTGAATCCCACAAAGAAGATTCCCCATAATACCGCTAAACCCAGGTAGGAAGAGATGTTAGTTGATGGCTTCTTCAATAACAGGCGTCCTGTAAACCTTTGAGTGTAGAGCAGGTAGTGAGGTGGGATAAATATGTTTTTCACTTACCAATTCCTGAGAATCCCATAGTTGTACCAGATTTTGGAAATAAAAAACAAGTTATTACCGTCAGAACACCGATGAAAAGTAAGATAACAAAAAGAACTCGAAAGCTAGCTAGTTTGAAGG
>JAZFSF010000314.1:0-3143 GCA_036446055.1 Bathyarchaeia archaeon
ATGCCTCTTCTAGCAATTTCGGTTTTCGGTCTCAGCTCTTCTACTATGTCATTTTTCTTCATATATATTGGATTAGTTCAAATCGTCTTTCAAGGCTTCATCGTAGGCAAGCTTGCCAGTAGGATAGGCGATGAAAAGTTGATACCTCTGGGAGCCATACTGATGACTGTTGGCGTATTCTTCATGGCTGTGTTTCCTATTTACCACATTTTCATAGTATTGACCACAATAATGATGGTAGGAATTGGGATCCTTGGAACAGCAATCCCCAGCGTCATATCAAAAAGAACCTCACAAACTGAACGAGGAAGCACCTTTGGCTTAACTCAATCAATTTCTAGTATAGCAAGAATTCCTGGTCCTTTGATTGGAGGTTTCCTATTTGAATTCGTTGGTTTCGGAGCTCCCTTCTTTCTCAGCGCATTCCTGTTGGCAATTGCGGCCATTTTAGGAATAAGACTCATCTTGAAGAAAGAACATCTGACTTAGTCAAGACTAGGTTGACAGAAGCATTTATGGCTTTTATATGTTAATCCTCGTTTGAACATAAAGCCTGGAAACATCTAGCCATTTGCGGTATTTCTACGCCAATGATTCGGAGTACTTTACTATGAGTTAAACCATATCTTTTAAAAAAAGAGAGAAAGATGAAAACTAGTCAGTCAGCCGCATTTACTCTCATTCATCACGCTTATTGTATTCGTGAAAACTTTTGAATCGTTCTAGATCCCCGATCAATGTTAGCAGAGGTTAAAGACACTTCACCCACGTAGAGGTCGCCTTTCGAGTCCACAGCTATCCCATGGGGAGCCACAAAGAGAGGATCGCTCACGTCATGACCTTCGTTTCCCCAACGCGCTAATAATTCGCCGTTAATCGTGAAGATACTGACTCGACGACACAGCTCTGAAACGTAGACGATGTCTTCGTCATCGATCCATAAATCTGTTGGCCTGAAAAGATTTGTCCATTGAGTTAAAAATTCGCCGTCCTTATTGAAGATTTGAATCCGACTATTTTCGCGGTCCACAAGCCAGATGCGGTCAAGCCTATCCACTCTGAGGGAGTGAGGAAGCCTGAATTGACTTGATGCAGGGCCTGGTTCACCCCATGAGAACAACAGAGTTCCATCACCATTGAATTTATGTATTCGTGCGTTTCCGTAACCATCTGACACAAATATGTCTCCTTCTGATGAGATGTCGACTCCTGTTGGTCGATTAAAGGGTGAGCCTCCATGAGTAATTGATGCTATACTCTCAAACAAATCAGGTCCCGACTTGTATCCTGTTTTAGAAGGCTGATCCTTTGTTCCCAACACCATCAGAGCGTTGCCTTCTAAATCAAATTTTGTAACTGTGTGGTTTAAATCATCAGTACAGTAGATGAATTCATCTGAGTTAATACAGCTGCCGTGGGCTCTGGTGAAGTAGCCTTCACCCCAAGACTTGATGAAGTTACCTTCTAAGTCAAAGACCATGACTGGGTGCTCACTTCGGTTGAGAACGTATATCCGTTTTTGGGGATCAATGGACATACCGCATACATCGCGGAATGTTCCTCCTTCAGGGAGCTTTGCCCAGTTCTCCACTAATTCATATGAATATTTTCCAGAACCATAAGCCACATTTAACAACTCCTATTATGTATCCAGATATACTCGTAATTAGGTTAATAATCTTTTCAAAGATAATTACTTTCAAGAATATCCCTATATTAGTTAAGGTTATGATTAAGCTTAATGTATGCTACAGGAAATGAGAGGGCGTTTCGACGAATAATTATTAGTTGGAAAGCCTTGATTTGGGCTTATTTTCTTGTTTGGAGTTGTAACCTTGCTGATTTGAAGGCGTAAACGTAATGAAAAAGATGGTTCAGACGTGATGGATAGGGTTTGGGAGGCAAAGACGGGGGTGAATCTTAGAGAACTATCCATCTGAGATCTAAGAAATAAAGAGATCGTACAGTCAATCTGGAATGGCATTCGAAGAGGTGTCACTTATTTATCTGCTTTTCTTCAAATACTTTTTATAAAAGTTTTGAAGTAATAGTTCCTTATGCCCTTTTTTAATCGTCGAAAACGCGAAAAAAAAGAAAAAGTTCGTTGTGCCCACATCCTCTTACGAACCGAGAAAGAAGCAAATACAGTGTTGGATCGGCTGAAAAAAGGAGAAACGTTTTCAAACGTCGCAAAAAAAGTATCTACTTGTCCCTCAGGTAAGAAAGGTGGAGACCTTGGAAGCTTTACCCGAGGTCAAATGGTAAAGGAATTTGAGGACGTAGCTTTCACCCTGAAGAAGGGAGAGACTTCACCTATCGTAAAAACGCAGTTCGGATTTCACATCATTAAAAGGCTTTGATAGCACAAGAAAAAACCCTTTTCAAAAGCATCTCTACTTAGGCTTCAGCAATATATTCGTAATCAGATACGACAAAGCTTCAGCCTTCAACTAGAGTTGTAGGACTATAGTTCAGATTGATTTTAGTTTGCACATGAAAACGTTCGTTCAGTTAATCCTTGCGAAAGGATTGAATAAGATTTAGATGTCAAAGTTTTCTTGCGGTAACCATTCTACCGCTGTCAATTATCTATGGTTTGAGGTCTGGATTATCGTTGATAAATCGTGTTTTTAGTCGAGAAGTAACAGATGTCTTTCTTACGTTGTTGGGTCTAAGATGTTATATATCGCCTACATTATAGATTCTATGATGTGAATTATATGGCCCATTATTTATCTGATTGTGAGGCTACTGCAAAGAACGGAATGGTTACGGCGTCTCATCCACTGGCTGCCCAAGCCGGGATCGATGTCCTGAAGAAAGGAGGGAATGCCGTAGACGCGGCGATAGCAACGGCTTTCGCGTTAACAGTGGTGGACCCCTGTATGTGCAGCATCGCAGGTCGCGGTGAAATGAACATCTACTTGGCAGATAAGGGTACAGTCCACAACATCGAGTACATCTCGGTGTGTGGTGAGAAGGCTCGACCCGACATGTTCGAGGTTCTGCCTGGAGAACCCGGTAGCTGGTGGCGGGTCAAAGACGAAGCCAACGTCGTTGGCTATGCGTCTATCTGTGTCCCCACAGCTCTATCTGGGTTGTGTACTGCCCTAGACGCTTATGGCACCTAAGAATTAAGTGAT
>JAZFSF010000315.1:0-7059 GCA_036446055.1 Bathyarchaeia archaeon
TTGAAATTTGCGTTGGAGAGTCTTACTATAGCATAGCCTCCAGTCGTATCCCGTCTTTTTTGACCACGCATAGTAGACCCGTGGGTCGATGTAGCTTTTGAGGGACGTGTTCAAGTTGTATTCCTTGGTTGTCTTCTTCAAGTCTATTCTGGTTGTTAGCTTCTTTATTCGTTCTTCAGCTTTCTTCAATCGTTTAATCTTGGTTTCCTTCTTGCGCGTTTTCTTAGCACGGATCTCTCGTTTCTTTTTCTTAAGTGTTTTAAGTCGAAGTTCCATTTTCAGAAGGGAGTTCTTCCAGTTCTTTGAGGTTTTCTTCTTATGATTACACGTCTTCGCTGCCGCTAGATTGGCCTTCTTTACCACGTACTTCTTCATGAAATCTGGGGAGTCTACAGAAAGCTTGGACGCCTTTAACGATTCATCTACTACTTTTGTGGCATGGTACGTCCTGAAAACCTTTGCAGTCAATCCTGGCATAGCTTCGTCGAGGAAACTGCTTACGTTATCGGATCGGACACCCTTAAAGATGGAAGACTCTCCTGTTGCAGAGAACTCCTTTATGTTTTGGACAACTGGATCTGGAAGTTGAGCCTCAAGATGCCACTGAATTGAGTCCTTGCCTAGGAAGTCTAATGTGGTCATGCCCTTCGCGTCAATGGTGATGTGTTCCGGTTTCAAAGTGGCGGCACCCACTGTGTCCGCTTCATCGGAGTCTTTTTCATCACCGACACGAAGTTTCAAAGCGTCTATTAAGTAGCAGACTGTCGCTATTTTCCTTTTTAGGGTATCTGGCGAACTAAGGTTTCGCGTGATATGTTTTCGAACCGTTCTAACCCGTTTTTTCAACTTTTGGGCACGATCGAATTTCTCAACTTCCCGTTTCTGTTTTTCACTGAAGGAATCTGAAAGCCAAACATACTTCGTCATTCCCTGGAGATGGTCCTTCCACTTGGCAATCCACATGGAGTCTGGTTGCCACTCACGTCCTTTCCATTCGCCTTCAGGCAAGGGAGCGTCTGGTGAAAGATTCAAGATAACGTCTTTGCTTTGGGGGCCTCGCTTCCATTTGCCGCGCCGAGGGTGTTTGCCACGTCCCATGAAGATGGAGGATGGTTCTGCCGTATAATTTGATACTTCAATCCTTTCACCATCCACGGTCGCATACCCGTTTTTCTCTTTGATGGCCTCTCGCTTCTCCTTTCGAAGTCTCGCCTGCATCTTCTTTTCTTCTTTAGTCAAAGCTGCTTTGCGTCTTTTTTCGGAGTCACAGTATTCTTGGATCTCTGAAAAGTCGAAGTTCTTGGGAGAGATTTTTCCTTTGATGTCTAAAGATTGGCTGAAGTCTTTGAAAAAGTTCTTGACGAACGTCGAGTCTTTCACGTATTCGGTGCCAAGCTTTTTCACCCACGCCAGAGCCATGTTTTCTTGTTTCGGCGTCAACTTGATAGTCTGCATCTTGAAGGCTATCTGGAATCCTTTTGCCTCATATGTCGGTATTAAAATACCTTTGTGTATTAATTGCTTCACGACGCGTTTTCCTCAATTCGTCAATGTCAATACGTTTGTAGAGGTGAAGGGGGAAATGGCCTATTTTCTTCGATTTGTATACGAAGGGTCAACCGCTTTAATAAAAACGTGTTCACTTTATAAAGGTTGTAAGGTTTTTCTGATGAACGTCATAGATGAACCTGGAGGTTTTCACGCCTATTCTTCTAATCTTTACCTGGTCTTCTTGAAGCAAGTCTTCCAGAAGTCGTTGGGAACGAGTTTTCATGATGTTGAGGGCGTTTGTTGGGGTCTCTAGGGTTATTGACCTCGAACGAGTTGTAAGGTTCTCAACCACAGCAATCAAACTCATACTCTTGAAACGGAGGTTCTTCTTTTTGATTATTACGTGAACGTCCTCGCAAAGCTGATGCACCTCTACAAGAATTGCCTTCAAGTCCCGAGTGTCTTCCCTGAGGGTCGTTATTCTGCTCACTTGTTTAACACGTTTTCCGTCTTGGATTGGTGTTTCATCTATCCCCTTAGATGCGTTGTAGAAGTATGTTCCGATGGCTTTTCCGAAGACGCTTATCAACTCTTCAACCCGATATTTTCCCAAGTCTCCAATGGTCATGATCCCCTTTTCAATCATTATTTTCTCAGTTTTTTTCCCTACTCCAGGGAGTTCACCGATTGGCAGAGGGTACAGGAAGTTTCTAACCTCGTTTGGCTTCACAATCTTCAAACCATCTGGCTTCTTCTGACCTGCAGCAATTTTCGCCACAAGCTTATTTGATCCCACTCCAACGGAGCAAGTGAGACCTTCTCCAACTCGAATGACCTCTCGTATTTCTTTAGCAAGCACTTCGCCTATGCGAAAGTCGCCATTCACCCGTTGAGTCACATCGAGGAAGGCTTCATCAATGCTCACTTGCTCAAAGATATCCGCATATCCATGGAGACGTCGCATGATGTCCTCAGAAACCTGTTGGTAGAACGCCTTTCTAATAGGAATGAAAAAGGCGTCCTCGTTCTTCAGCTGTTTCTTCGCCCACGTAATGGGCATCCCCGCTCTCACGCCATATTTCCTCGCGACGTAGTTTGAGGTACTCACAACCCCGCTGTCCCCACCACGGGCGGAATAGACGCACACGACCACCGGTTTACCCCGAAGAGAGGGGTCTTCCCTCTCCTCGCATTGGGCGAAGAAGTAGTCCAAGTCAAGATGGAGAATTACTCTTTTTCCCGTCAACATTTGTCAAAAACTCATACGATCCTATCGGATATTTCATTTTTGGTGAAAAGATATCTTTGTTTAGTACTTTCTCTTCCCAGCAGAAATAAAAATAATCTTTACGAAAAGACTTAACTACTCTCAAAACATTTTTCTAAAGAACCCGTTTAACCTAGCTTTAAACAGAGAACTGTGTAGAAGTTGAGAACATCACGAATCAAGAAAGCCCTGCCATACATGATTACCCTAAGCATTTTACAATTGATAGTCTCAACTGCGTTCTACATGATCGCTGCACAAGCTTTAACCAAACCGGATCTTGGCCTCGTCTCAACCCTCACTTTTCTGAACATGATCTTTACCACTATAGCGCCCTTAGCCTTACCCATTGCTGGAACCAAGTTTATTTCCGAATTCATCGGCAAGAATGAACGAAAAGTAGCGGCGAGTGTCGCTAAAACGGTGATACGACTCGTTTCAATCTTATCATTTTTATTCCTAATCGGCTTCAGTGTGCTTTCGTTCGTGCTGGTATCGGTCTTCCATTGGCCTCAAGAAGTTTTGATCTACGTTATGGTGACCTTCATCGCGTCCTTTCTAGCAGTCCTCCGTCTCAGCTATATGGCTTTAATGCAGGGCTTACAACTCTTTGATAGATTCGCGATTACAAACGTGTTTGCGCTAATTCTCTCCCGCTTGACCGGATTGATATTAATTCTTTTAAATTTTGGATTAACTGGATTCGCTATCGGGATGTTGTGTGGAGAAGCCTTGGGATTAGGTCTTTCTATCTTCTATTTTCGCGGAACCCTGCCGAAAGCTGAGAAACCCTATGACTCGAAAATTTTGCTTGCCTTCAGTCTTCCTTTGTTGGTCATGAATGTCGTCGCAGCTCTTTCTGACTGGATTGATCGAGCAATCTTTCTGGCTATGTCTCAGGACTTGGAGACCTTAGGTGTATACGAATTAGTGATTCGGGGTGCGAGTTCCCTCGGGGTGATTTGGGCCATCATAGACGTGATAATCCTCCCCGTTTTCTCAGAGACCTATGGGCATAAGGGGAAGAACGAATTAACACGACCGTTAAAACACGCACTCAGATACTTGGTTTTCATGTATTTTCCTGCTGCTCTGGGATTAGCCACTATCTCCAGGACAGTGATGACCTTGCTCTTTGGCGGGGAATACGTAGTGGGCAGCTTACCCCTGGCAATCCTGTCAATATTTTCAATAGTCAGGGCTTTCACCATAATCATGGGGTCGACTTTGAAGTCGATTGGAGAAACAAAAGTCTTTGTGAAAGCCTCATTGATTTCCTTAATCGCCGACGGACTCGTTGTGGTGCTTTTTACTCCATTCTTTGGTCTGTATGGAGCGGTTGCTGGGCGAGTGAGTGCCACGCTCGTGATCTTCTTCTACGTCTTTTATGAGTTAAAGAAGAATATCAAGATTGAACTTGATTTACAAAGCTTGTGGAAGGGTGCACTGGCCTCCGTAACCCTTATCATACCTCTACGCCTCTTTGAAAGACTGATTTCAGCCAACTATATCGATAGCCCCATCATCACCATCAGCATTGAAATCCTCTTAGGTCTAGTGTGCTACGTTTCAGCGCTGTTTTTATTGAAGGCTCTCAATAAAGATGATTTCCGACTGTTGAAACAGTTAATGCCTAAATCCCTTACAAAAATTATAACGTTTTTTGAACGACTGCTCATCCGCTAGAGTATAGAGTCTGTAGCTTCTGTCTCTGAGGATTGTATGCTTTAACGGATTCGTAAAGAAGAAGTAATGAGTGAACCAGAAGTAGTCATTCATAATGGTTTATTCATCTTTGATAAAAACATATTCGGGGTAATCCCTGAAGAAAAACTGGACAATCACAACCAACCCAACTCGATACTCTGGTCTTTACCTCACCGAACGCATCGCTCTTCTCCCTCAGAGTATTGGCTACACTCAACGTCTTCTACCTTGAAAGAATATAATTTCGGTGATAGCACACTTAGATATTAATGCCTTCTCAAGTGAGACTAAGATGTTTTTTAGGTTTCTTGATCGACACCAAGGGACAGTGCAATGATTGAGCAGGCAAACGCCTTTTATTACACATGAAGTTGATTTATCGAATAATCGAGAAGATAATGCAGGATGTAATTCTTTAATAATGATATGCTTTTATCTGAAATAAGTTGAGGTATACCCATGCGTAAAACGTTTAGATATATTCTCTTAATGGAGGGAAAGATGTAATGGTGAAACTTGAAAAAGTGAACTCCGTTGATATAGACTTGAACTGGGTCTGTCCATGTGGTGAAGAAAATGATATCACTCGCATCATCGCAACTGATGACTTCGTCGAATGTTTAGAGTGTGGAAAACGATTTCACGTGAAAGTTACAATCATCCTTGAAGACGCCGAGTGATAGTTACCGATGGTCTACTTAGGAATAATCAGTTGCTGATCTTAAGGAGTGTATTATTGATTATAGTGATTGTGTTAAAAGATAATTGAGAACAAAGTAGTAATGAAGAAAACAATGTGAGAAAGTTTAACAGTATCTTCTTAGGGTAGTAGAAACCATATCATAAAGATGAGGTAAACATCGTTGAAGTGCCCGAAATGCAATTACCCAAAAGCAAAATACATTGATAAAAAATTTGAAGATGTAAAAGAGACAAGGGAGCATCGCTCAAGAACAGGAGCCTCCTACACCACAACCGTAACAAAAAGGAGAACAGTTTCCAAGAAAGGCATCTGCCCAAAGTGTAAACACACGTGGGAAGGGTAGTTCTCAATAATATATCCATGAAAAGCTACTTTTCACATACTCCCCTCATACCAATCTCAATAACATATCTTACAAAGGGATTGATAATGCTATGTTTTATAACGCGTTGTTCATACAACATAGAATAGTGGAAGTAAAAACATGTTAGAGCTTCGGTGAACTACTAAATATTCATTCTAATCTTTCTGGTGTTCAATCGGTTAATATTCAGTAGTTAAAAAGTATTATGAACGATTTTAGGCAATAGCAAACTCGTCGAAACCTTTAAGAGAAATAACATTATAAGTGAGGAAAGTCTTTGAACGACATCCCTGAATTCAAGTAAAGGGGAACTGTGCTTTCAAAGCATAAATATAATTGAGACGGATTTGGAGACTGAGGATATTGGTCAAGGGAACGCCATCCTTTGGAAAACACCATAAAACGCGAGCGATACGGTGTAGGCGGTGTGGACGAAGATCTTACCATATACGGCACAAGGCGTGTTCTGCCTGTGGCTTCGGAAAAACCGAGAAGATACGGAGCTATGCTTGGCAAACAAAAAAACTCAACAGAACAACTCGCCTTCGTTAAGTAGAAACGCGTGTATGAGAAGAGTGCAGGGCGTTTTCCAGTTTTATTTATTTTGTTTTTCTACATTAAAGTGAGATAGCTAATTATTTGGTTAGAATAATTCCTAGAAATTGCTTATTACGACAATATTTCTTATAGATGTGGCTTAACAAACCCTAGGTTCTGTCGATATTTCCTGGTGATGTCTCATTAGTTACTATAAACTAGTTAAATAAATGAGCATAAAACATTATGTGTAATCTCTCACTATAGTGTTTTTGACATAATAATCTCTAGCTACTATAAAATTTTAAGATAAAAGGACGAGGTGTTGTGGCATGGGATGTAGACTAAAGATTTAAAGTCGTATCTCTTCTGACGACACTTGAATCTCTGTAGTGGGATATATAGCAACCGTGGGTGTACCTGAATGCGTTTTTTGGAGTTCTTCCAGCACGTCGTTCCACTCCTTTAGCCAAATCATTTCGTTTGGCGCCCCAATCACAAGCAATGGTTCTTTCACGGGATACTGAGAGAACACGATTAATTTTCCAATTTTTGGATATCGCTTACCACTAAACAATCTACCACCGATGTTTTTTCCAAATTTCCCATAGAGATAGTGTGTACATTGTCCGTCAGGGGCATTGGCAATCAAGACAACGGTTCCACCTTCTCTAACCGTTCTCTCCGCAAGCCACATGGCGAGACCTGCCTCATTAGATTTGGCGAACGTATTCGCGACCACGATGTCGACATCACTGGGAGGGTGCGTTGCATACACTTTCGTGGCCATCTTCACCCCTGCACTAAACGCTTTGGAGACATCTCCAACGAAAAGACCTGACGTTTGACATCGGCCATTCAAAATCGCATCAATCTTGACATTCAGTCCAGAAAGCTTAGCAGCTTCTTCTGCATCAAGTTGAGGTACATTTCCCGCTAACTTTCCCCAACCAGCTGATGAATTAGGCTTGGCTTCTACTACTGTTTGAC
>JAZFSF010000316.1:0-8475 GCA_036446055.1 Bathyarchaeia archaeon
CCCCCTTTGCCAAACGCTTTCGAAATCATTTGCTTAGGTAATGAGCTGTTAATTGGAAAGATCCTGAACTCCAATGCTCAGTGGCTCGCCAAAAACGTAACGAGCCTCGGGGGAACTGTCCAACGGATTACCGTTGTCGGCGACGACATCGAAGAAATCGCAATTGTTCTCCAGGAAGCCCTCTCTAGAAAAAGCGCTTTCATCTTGACCACCGGTGGATTAGGCCCCACCTTCGACGACAAAACCTTGGACGCGGTTGCCTTGGCCTTGAAGAAGCCGGTGGAATTGAATGAAACCGCTTTCCTCATGGTCAAGGACAAATACCATCACTACGAAAAAACCACCCACAAAACGATTGAATTGACCACCGCACGCGTAAAAATGGCTCATTTGCCCAAGGACGCAGTGCCTTTACCCAACCCCATTGGCACGGCCCCCGGCGTGCTCTCGGAGTGCGCATCCTCTAAAATCATTAATTTACCAGGCGTCCCCTCTGAGATGAAGGCTATTTTTAAGGAAAGCGTGGTTCCACTGATTCGATGCTTTGTCGGGAACCGTTATATGTATGAAAAAAGTTTAGAGGTCACAGAAATCATCGAGTCAGCACTGGCTCCACTAATCGATCTAGTGATGCGTGATTATCCTACCGTGTACGTAAAATCCCATCCCAAAGCCGCGGAACCCATCCCCCTCATCGAATTACATCTATCCACCTTCGCTCCATCCCAAGAAGAAGCTAAAAAACAGGTTGAAGCTGCGGCGACAAAAGTTACACGTCTCATCGAAGAATATGGTGGAGTAATCGAACCGTTCACTGTTTAAATCACTTCAAGACCCTTTTTTGAGACATGGATTTCCCCTGAAACGTATAAAAGTAAGAGAATGATATCTCAGCTCACAGCAGGAAAATACCTTGTACGTCATCTTCATGATCGGAACGGCGGGTTCTGGAAAATCCCTTCTCACATCCGCGTTTTCAGACTGGCTTAGACTGAAACGGCAGGACGTCCTCACTGTGAATCTGGATCCTGGCGTTCGACATTTACCCTATGCCCCCGACATCGATGTCCGCGATACCATCTCTTTGGACGACATCATGGACCGATACATGTTAGGTCCGAACGGCGGCCTAATCCTGGCGTCCGACCTCATCGCAACCGAAATCGATTCGATACGCGTCGAGGTGGAAGAATATAACGCAGACTATGTCATCGTGGACACGCCTGGTCAAATCGAGCTTTTTGCTTTCAGGCAGAGTGGCCTCTATATCGCCAACGAGTTAACCTCGGATCCAAAAGCCATCATTTACCTCTTCGATGCCGCGTTTTCTGCGAATCCCTTAAACTACGTTTCCAACATGTTTCTCGCGACAGCGATTCGAAACCGGTTTTTCCTTCCTCAGCTTTACGTCCTTTCCAAAGTGGATTTACTCCCCAACAAGACGGTTAATGAAATCCTCAACTATGGACGCCGAGTTGGAGTTTTAGAAAACGCTATTGAACGTGAGCTTACTGGTACGAAACGGCTCATGAGTCGGAGCGTCATGCAACTGATTTCCAGTCTCGGCTTATCTTTTTCCCTCATCCCCACCTCATCAAAGACTCAGAGAGGCTTCATCAGCCTCCATTCCTTTCTGATGAGGATCTTCGCAGGTGGCGAAGAGGTCATCTAAATACTTAACTAACGAACTCAACATCCGATACAAGGGTCGCTGTAATGAACAAAATTCGCAAGCAGATGTCTCATGAAGTGGATGCTTTCATCCCGGTTATTCGAGAGACCTACCACCACATAGCTACGTAAAAGCTAAACCGTGCCCTGGAGAATGAAGCCACGCTTCGCCTTCAGATAACACGTGCAACGACAAAAACACAAAAGTTTAAACCATTCATTAAAAAAAAGTAGCGAGTCTATATCGACGCATTGGAACGCCAAAACCAATTCCTCATGGAACCTTATTTTCACTTTCGATATGGCATTCCACAAAATACAGTTCCAAGCTAAAAATAAACGGATCATCCGGACGGGTGTGCGGATCGACACCTTGTCATCTTAAGACAAAAAAAACGAAAAACTTTTTAGACGAACGAAGAAGGGGGGCATCTCCTAAGTTTTTAATCGATGGACAACGTGAAAAACAGTTATTAAGAGTCAATTCGAGCAGTTAGATACGAGATGACTATCTTTGTTTTCACTACATTTTATGAGGCGCCTTCCACAAGTCTTATTACAAACCTCCGTTACGACGAATCACTCGCATTAGTCTTACCCAACGCTATCGTTGATGTGGATATTTAGCAAGCTTTGAGTTAGAATCCGTCTTCGAATAGATTCTTCTCGAATTTTATCACTCTTCTATCCCTTACTGTCCTTTGGACTTTCGTGATAGAAAACCTTCGAGCGCCTTAAAAGACGTTAGAGAAACAAAAACGCTAGCCTGCTTACGACGGCTTTGCTATACGAAATTTCTTCGGATATATTTTTATCTCTTTTTCAACTAGGTAGTATATACTATGTCTAACGAAACGGCTCCCCTCCAAGAAACGATTGATGCGGTTGAAGCTCAAGCCAAGTCCTTACAAGAAAAATTACGCTCTTGGGATGCTGACGTTGAGAAATGGGCTTCAAAGAGGGATTCTTTAAACGATCACGGTAAAAAACTTAGAGCAGAGGTACGAAATTTCAAGGCGCAACGAGACCTATTACATGAAAAAATCCAAGCATTGAAAGTTGAACGGGACGACTTTAGACTTGGGCTTAAAGAAGAAAGTCACAAATTTTATACATCTCGAGAACAATTCCTGTCTCTAACAGATAAAACCGTTCGAAGCGCGGATGAGGTGCAACAGCAAATTGAAAGACTGGACTGGGAAATTCAGACGAATCCCTTGACGCCTGTTCAAGAAGCTCAGCTCATCAAGCAGATTCGAGTACTGGAGCAAGAACGCGTCATTCACCGCAACCAGTCACTTGCACACAAGAAATTGACGAGTCTTCGACAAATCGTCGTCGCGTCCAAGCATCAACTAATCAAGATCAACGAGCAGATACGCTCGTTCGCAGTGAAGAGCCAGAAATACCACATTCAAATGCTGGCAAAAACAGAAGAGTTTCGAGCAGTGAAATCTGAGGCGAATCACGCACATCAACGATTTCTGGACTGCCTGAAAGAAGCTAAGGCGATGCGTTACACGTATACTGGCTACATGCAGCAGTTACAGGACTTAACGTCTCAGATACATCGATTTGAGGAAGAGAGACGAAAGCGGGTCGTTGCCGCCGAAGTAGAGGCTCAGAGTAAAACTGCAACCGAAAAACTTAAGGAAAAGAAGAAAATGTCCTTTGAAGAGTTTAAAGCCCTGCTTGACAAGGGTCTTGTTTAAATCTGTAAAACACGAACATAATATCGAGTTATAAACGGGGTGAGGAGACTCCGATGTCCGAGAAAAAAGAAAAGATTTTGGTTCTATGCGTCGACCGAGACAATGACATCGGAAATAAAACGAAAGTCACTACTCCCCTCATTGGGCGAACCAAGAATCTGGATGCGGCCACCCAATTGGCATTAAGCGATCCCGAAGAAAGCGACGCCAACGCAATCTTCGGTGCGATCCAATTCTACGACGGGCTTTCCCCTGACTTAAACCTCTCAGACTATGAGGTTGCCACGATAGTAGGATCGAGTCAGGGAGGAATAACCGCCGACAAAGCGATTAGAGACCAACTCCTCGCGGTCTTAGACGCGTTTCCAGCCGATAGTGTGGTCCTCGTTTCCGATGGCTTCAGCGATGAGGCGGTCATTCCCATCATCCAATCCCAAATCCCCATCTTGTCCATTAAACGAATCGTTGTTCGCCACAGCGAATCAATCGAAGAGAGCTGGATGTTACTTTCACGCTATCTGCGAAAGGCGGTAGAAGACCCATACTACTCTCGATGGATCTTCGGGGCACCAGGCATACTCTTGTTGATAATGGGATTACTCTGGCAATTCGTGGAAGTCGTCAATCCCAGCGTCGTTCTCCTCGTGGTTGTGGGCGCACTCCTGATCATTAAAGGCTTCTCCATCGACAAAGTAGTGGTTGAATACATCTATCCGAGCCCCCTAAATTTGGTGCGACTATTTACAACGAGCACATCGCTGGTAATTCTCGGATTAGCCCTGTACCAAACTTACGGGATTCTCCTCGAAAATGTCGGCGGCTTCGAGACCTGGCTGCCTCAGATTTCACTAGTGGTGGGATACGCGTTAAAATACGCGGTTGACCTGATATTTATCTCCTTCACCATCTTTATCGGTGGCTTAAGCGTGTACCTCTACTTTATACGTGATTCCCGAATGCTATGGAGCATCGTGGGCCTAGTTGTCGGTGTATTTATGAGAGAAGTAGCCCTCCACGCGTCCGAAATCCTGTTGTTAGAAGTATGGCCTATCCCCATGAACTACTGGATTGAACTCACCGCCATAATTGCATCCAGCATAGTTATAACAATCATAACCGTCTTTGTCACTCTACGACAGGGTAGACGACTTGAAGAATACTTTACGAAAACGGAGGCTTAACATGAAAAAAGCGAGAATAGGGCTTATCGGAGGAACCGGATTCTCCGAACTTACGGAGAACGGAACGAAGATTCGCGTGGGAACACCCTACGGCCCCGCTCCCACAATCACTGTTGGCGTAGTCGGAGGCAAGAGCGTGGCTTTTCTGCCGAGGCATGGCGAGAAACACACCCAGCCCCCCCACAAAATCAATTATCGCGCCAACATCTGGGCTCTCCAAGCCTTGGGCGTTGAACGAATCTTCGCCACCAATGCTGTGGGCGCAATAAACATCAAATACAGCATCGGCGACCTAGTGGCTCCGATGGACTTCATCGACTTCACACGAAATCGCGAGCAAACCTTCTACGACGAGGCGCCAGTGACCCACATCGACGTCTCTGAACCCTATTGTCCCGAGTTGCGGAACCTTCTTTTACAGGCAGCTGAAGACAACGGGAAACGAGTGTGGAGTGACGCAGTCTATCTCTGCACCGAGGGACCTCGCTACGAGACTCCCGCAGAAATCAAAATGTTCCGAGACCTCGGCTGCGATGTAGCGGGGATGACGGGCTTGCCTGAAGTGGTTTTAGCCCGTGAATTGGAGATGTGCTACGTTTCTCTCTGCTTCGTCACCAATATGGCCGCTGGGATGCAAGAGCGGTTATCCGCTGAATTAATTATCGAAGACAGTCTAAAACTGAAAAAGACCCTTCAAACCGTTATAAATGCCTCAATTAAAGCAGTCCCTTGGAAGAGAAGCTGCTACTGTTCCCGAACCTTGGAAGGAACAAGGGTTTGAGACTCCAACAATACCTCTCTTTTCTTTCTCGACGAATTCTACATAATCCATTCTCCTACAGCGTATACGAAAAGATTTTGTGGAGCCAGATAAAAAATGGTGTGAAGCCCGAACACATAGGAGTTATTCTGGACGGTAATCGGCGGTGGGCATCCCATCTCGCGAAACCTGCTTTTGAAGGCCATCAGTTTGGTGCCGACAAGGCAGAGAACCTCTTGATGTGGTGCATCGATCTGGATATCAAATCAGTCACAATCTACACTTTTTCCATGGAAAATTTTCAGCGGACGACTCTCGAAGTCGAGGCACTGATGCGGATTCTTGAAGAACGGTTACAAGGACTCCTGACTGATGAAAGAATTCACGCCAACCGGGTTCAAGTCAAAATAATCGGTCGAACCCACCTCCTTCCAAAACGCACTCAAAACATCATACATGAGGTTGAAGAGAGGACAGCGGCTTACGACGGTCACTATCTCACATTGGCAGTGGCCTACGGGGGTCGAGCGGAAATCATTGACGCAATTAAGAAGATTTACAAGCAGATCCAAGGAGGCCAATTAACTGTCAACGAAATAAGCGAAGAGGTCATCGAAGACAACCTATATACCTCCTATTTACCGAACTCCGAGCCCGACCTCATCATACGGACGTCTGGCGAAGAGCGTTTAAGCGGCTTCTTGATATGGCAGAGCGTTTACAGCGAACTCTGCTTCATCGATGTGTTCTGGCCCGACTTTAGAAGAATTGATCTATGGCGAGCGATCCGAACCTTTCAGCAACGGAAACGGCGATACGGGAAATAGCAACTACCACTCGAAATACCTAGTTTTCGTCATTTTTTCTCCACCCTTCTTGTGGACGAGGACAGTATCCTCAATTCGCGCGCCAAAACCAGGCAAATAGATTCCCGGCTCATCTGTCACAACATTTCCAGCTACCAAGATGTCCTCGCTTTCAGGTGAGAGCGTCGGGGATTCATGAATGTCTAGACCGACCCCGTGGCCTAATCCGTGGATGAAATACCTATCAAATCCCTTCTCTGCGATGATGGTTCGAGCACGCTTGTCGACAGTTTTGGCTTTGACTCCTTCACGAATTGCGTGAAAAGCAGCTTCTTTGGCTTTCATCAATAGATTAAGTACATCTGCTTGGTTCGACGAGGGTTTCCCCACGATCACGGTTCTTGTTATGTCACTTCGATAGCCACGATACACTGCGCCCAGATCCAGCACAACCGCATCGCCCCGCGTTATCGTTCTATCCGTGGAAACGCCGTGGGGATGCGATGACCTCGGTCCTGAAGCTACAACCGTTTCAAAGGCAGCCCCCTCAGATCCATGTCGCCTCATCGCGTATTCGATCTCCGCTGCCACCTCATATTCCCGTACGCCAGCCTGCACGTATTCCATTCCCGCAAGAGCTCCAACATCTGTCAACTCGGCTGCCTTTTTCATGAGATTAATCTCCTGTTCATCCTTGACCCTCCGCAGATTTCCAACAAGACTTGGAATATGGCTGAAACTCGTTGACGCCACGTCCTTGGTGAGCTGGAGATACCGAGAGATAGGGAGGTCGTCAAATCCAACGACGTCGATTTGTCGATCGGTCAGTTCCTTGCAGATTCGGTTGAACGGTTTAACTCCTTTCGAAACCTCTTCAACGATGCAGTTCCTCGCTTTTTCCCGCGCCGCCTCGTAACTCAACGGAGGGGCGAATAGGGTGGCGGCTCCATCGAGGGGAACGAGTAAACTCAACGTTGCCCCTGCAATGTCCAGAAATCCGGTAAAATAATAAATATTCTTCAGATTAGTTACCAAATACGCATCCAATCGATGCTCCTCAAGACTCTTCTTCAACGTTGTAATCCGCATCTCATGTGCCTCCACACCCATTAAAGGAGTTGAAAAGCGGTATAAATAGCTTTAAATCCGACAGCAGGGTAACGCCTCTTTGAATTTATATCTCGGAAGGCTCCCCAACCATTCAAGTAAAACCAGTCCTCATATAAGATACCTCTACGTACCTAGAATCGGTTGTGGCCTCTTGAGCATCAGCTCATCAAAATGGTAGGATGACATGTTTTTGGCTACTGGGCTTCTGATTGACAAGAAAACTTGAGCCGCATATCATCCATAAATTATTAGCAGGATTTTACTTTCCAAAATAGCGATTTATGAGCCTTTTAGACGAAAAACGGCTTGTCTTAAGCTTCTTTCTGATAAATATTTTTCAAATCATCACAACGCTTCTTAAAATACTGCGAGTGTAACTAGATTACTTGGGCTCTATGCGTTTCCAGCATTCCTGAATTACCACGAGAGATCAGGAGAATCTGGTTTTTGACATAACGTTTGTGAGTATAGCTTATATATCCATCAATCATCCTTTTGTTTAAGGGAATTTGAATATGAATCTTATAGTCATCGGATGTGAATATTCCGGTACGAGCACCCTCGCAAATAATCTCATGGTATGGGGGAAAAAACGGGATATTAACTATAATTTAGACGATCATTTTACCATCCCGGATTCCTCTTTGCCCAAGGAAGACTGGGACATCATGCTCACCTTGAGCCCCCGCTTCAAAGAACGCTTCCAACGCTTTCAAGCGGTGTACCATGTCCGAATTATGAATTTGTACCGTGACTCTCTAGAAGTCGGCTTCTACTTTGAGGACGCCATATACGGGCCCCTCTACTACGGTTATGACTCTCGAGCCCTGGCCATACGCCATGGACGGGAGCTCGAAAAAGAACTTCCCTCCGATACGATTCTGGTTCTCCTCACAGCGTCTCCAGAGGCCATCACCAAGCGCATGGTCGCAGACCCTCACGAGTACCAAGTCATCAAAACAGAAGACATCTCTCTTCTTTTGGAAAAGTTCAACGAAGAATACCAAGCCTCGGCCATCCACGCTAAAATCCAGATCGACACCACCGACTTGACTCCTGATCAGGTTCTTGAGGAATTCCTCAAACAAGCACGCACACGATACCTCGTATCAGATGACCTTCTACGCATAATGATGAATAAGTAGCCAGTAACCACAAAGAAGTCTATGCGGTGGAACTCATGTTTGGGTCAACCTTTCTGACAAAAACCACATATCCTTCACTTTTGACATAAC
>JAZFSF010000317.1:0-3273 GCA_036446055.1 Bathyarchaeia archaeon
TTCTGATCGGTATTTTGAAATAGAAGTTCCTTATAGACAATATTGGTCTACTATGGTGATTTAAAGTAGTAATGACAAAGCGCACGCTATAGATTTTTTTCTTCAAAGATTACTAGTTAACATCTTATGATTTTATCCAAAGCTTAATGGTTTCTTCTATCACTATTAATGAAGAGGTGTATCAAGTTAGTAGTTCACCATAAAATTATCTAAAGAGGGAAAACACGCGATGAAATACTATAGAGCAGTTCTAAGGGGGACTAATATACTTCTCAGGGGGGTGAGGGCTGGCTTAAGCCTTCTTGGCCAGCATTCTACGTTTATTGTATTCAGCTAACCCGCCAATGTCAATGATGTCTCCAATAACTTTCGGGAATGGTTTTGTAGAGTAAACTTCGTTTTTAGAGATATTTCTCACTTCATTCGTTGCTAAGTGAATTTCCAGATGGTCGCCCCAATGAATTTGTTCGATGGTGTCTCGCTCGACGATTATCGGTACTAAATACCCGCAATTCACAGCATTTCGATAGAATGTTCGTGCGTAGGATGTTGCGATGATGGCTTTTACACCTGCCCCACCCAAGGCATAGACGGCATGTGCCCGCATTGAGCCACAGCCAAAATTGTCGCCAGCAACGAGTATGTTGAAGCCTTCAGCGACTTGGGTTGTGAAAGCTCCTGATTCTAAACTTGGTAAGCCATCCATGGCGTGTTGTCCTAAATATTCGCTATCAAACCTCATGAGGTTTTCTGGCGGGATAATGATATCCGTGTTTACATTGTCGCGAACGTCCTCACCGAGTTCGTAGGCTCGACCTTTCAACACTTTTTCCATGCTCATCATTCTCCTTCTGTTTGAATTCTAAAATCGTCTCGGATCGCAGATATGACCTTTTACGGCTGATGCTGCAACAGTTCTGGGAGACGCTAAATATGTCTTCGAGTCTTTGCTGCCCATGCGGCCGATGAAGTTTCTATTGGAGGTACTGATACACACTTTACCGTCGCCTAAGACTCCCATGTTACCCCCTAAACACGGTCCGCAGGTAGGTGGTCCAATTGTGACGTTTGCATTCGCGAAGATCTCCAACAAGCCTTCGGTAAGTGCAAGCCGATAAATTTCTTGTGTAGCGGGTAAAACGACAGTCCTAACGCTTACGGTCTTACCCTCTAAAATCTCGGCTGCGGCTTTTAGATCTGTGTATTTGGCGCCAGTGCAGGCACATATAATGGCTTGGTCGATGTGTGTTCCTTCCACGTCTTCTATTGGCACAGTATTCTCAGGAGAATACGGTTTTGCAACAATCGGTCCTAAATCATCTAAATCAAATAATTGTCGCTCAATCTCAGCGTTCTCATCGTTTCTCAGAACCTCGAACGGCTCACTTGTCCTTGCTTTTACGAAGTCTACGGTTTTTTGGTCGGTGGCGATCAAGCCACTTTTTGCCCCCATCTCAACAGCCATGTTAGAGAGTGTGAGGCGTTCATCGATATTGATGTCTGTTACATAGGATCCAGCGAACTCCGCAGTTTTGTAAATGGAGCCACTGCTTCCCACTCTACCGATTATATGAAGAATCACGTCCTTTGCCATGGTTACGTCATCCGGTGTTCCTTCAAGCACGAATTGCGTTGTTTGTGGAACACGAAACCACAAATCGCCAGTAATCATAGCGTTCCCAATATCGATCTCGCCACAACCTGTTGCTAAAGCACCCATCGCACCGTGGGTACAAGAATGTGAATCCCCACCAATAAGTAAGGTACCGGGAAGAACGTATCCCTCGTACGGCAGAAGTATATGACAAACACCATAATTCGTTCCTAATCCCCATCGGTGGTATCGCGATATACCGTTTTGTTCCGCGAATTTTTCAAGAATATTGATATTGTTTGCTGCAGCCAAGTTTCTGCACGGTACGTAGTGATCTTCTACCAACACTATCCTGTCAGGATACTTAACTTTCGCTTCACCAAAATGTTCCTTAATGTAGAGGCTTGCACCAACCCCAGAAATGTCATGGGCAAGGATAGTACGCGGCTCAGCCCAGACGATTTCACCAGCAGACACAGATTCCTTCCCAGAAGCTTTAGCTAAAATTTTTTCGCTAATCGTCATGCCCATAAGAGTCAGCCTCCAGATTTCTATATCTAACACAAAAGGTTGTTAATATTCATAACTGAAACGAAAAGATAAGGCATAACAAACTATTATCGTCATCTCCTTTAGAAGTTTTAACAGACTTTTTGGTGTTTAGTTAGCTATGCGTTCTCGTAGAACCGTTATACTTCTGTATCTGATGGGGTTGAGCGTTCGTTCAAGATGTTCTCGTTTCTTTGAGCTAGCTAGTCCTGAAGCCTTTAATACTCAAAAACCTACCTTTGAACCATCAGTCAAGATCGGAGGAAGAAGAAATTGACGGTCGCTTTCAGGTATCTAGGAATCTCGTTCTTTGAATTGACAACAGGGAATGGTACGAAAATATTGATCGACCCCTGCATCACAAAGAATACGCTGTGCCCCATTACCGTCGATGATGTCATCGATGTCGACTTAATCCTCGTCACCCACGGGGCGCCCGACCACATGGGGGACGCCCTCGAGATCCAGAAGAAGACAGGTGCAACCCTCGTCTCCGATGCCGCCGTCAAGGCCCACGCCATCCGCATGGGTGTGGATAAAGACAAGGTCATAAGCATTCTATGGGGCGACCAAATCGAGGTTCAAGGCGTTACTGTCAAAGCCGTCGAATGTCGGCATATCAACTTCTTCCCGTCAGGGGACCTCTACCTCTCTGGGATCCCCCTAAGCTTCATTATCCACCCTGAGAACGGTGTACGGATCTACAACGCAGGGGACACCGCCCTCTTCAGCGACCTGAAGCTGATTGGACGACTGTATCGACCCAACCTCGCCCTGATCCCCATCGGCGGTACTCCTGAGCTGACCGGGGGCTACAGTCACCTTCCTCCCCAGGAGGCGGCACTCGCTGCCCAATGGATAGGCGCCGACGTCGTCATCCCCACTCACTATCAGCCTGACACTGAGGAAGTCGCAGTCTTCACCAAGTACCTATCTCTCCTAACCCCGTCCATCCACGTCCTCGCCATAAAGCCCGGAGACACCCGCACCTACGACCCCCATACCCACCAATTCATCTAGCTCTAAACGATGTCTCAGCAAGTATAAAGAATAATATACCTGCCAATCATGGAACTAAGTATAAGATGTAGTTAGTTTGAAGGTAACAGCCTGTGGAACATGTATCGAAG
>JAZFSF010000318.1:0-2385 GCA_036446055.1 Bathyarchaeia archaeon
GGGTAAGACGTTCTAACTTTTTATAACTAGCTCGCTGCAACTAAGGCAAAGAAGCTGTTTTAAGAGAAGCGTATAGAGTACTCAAACCTGGCGGAACAATCACCTTTTCAGAAATTGTCCTGAAAAGAGAATTAGAAGAAGTTATAAGAAAAAACATCGATGATTGGTTTAGATGCATTGGCGGCGCATTACAAGAAAAAACCTTTTTGGAATTAATGAATAAAGTTGGCTTCATTAACGCAGAAGTTCTTGCTAGAGGTAGAAATGCTCGGACCGGGCATGAACTCGCAATCTTTGCCAATATAAGGGCTCAAAAACCAAGTATCTAAACACTCTTTCCTAGGCAAACCAATACTTCCCAAGTCAAACATATTTCGTATAGAGTGTTGGGCGTCTGCAAAGCTAATTACGAGATAAATGCAGAAGAAAATTTGATAGAAGAAATATGCAGACATTATTAGTTAATTAATCGATATCTAAAATAACTGAAAAAACCTGTATTTTATCATTCAAAAAGTCTAACTCGTATTGTTCAGCTGTTTTGAAGCCCATACTCATCCATTTAGGTAACGCCCAACCCCATCGCCAGTCTTCATCCTTATTGCCTCTTCGCATATTGTGTGCTTCTATTCGCTTCCAACCATTGTTTTTCGCCCACGTGATCAGTGACTTCATCATTTTTGTACCCACTCCTTTCTTTCTATAGGCGGATACTAATTGCATACAGACATATTGTAAGGTTTGATGAAGCAGGTTGTCGTTTGAGCTGGTCTTTAACCCTATTTTCCGAGCCACAGTTTTTGGTAGAAATATGAGGAATCCAATTATTTCATTGTCGTTCCAAGCAAAAAGAACACAGTTGCCGTATCTGTTTTTTACTTCTTGAAAAAATCTTCTTCGAACACCTTTGGCTCGTTTACCGTACCCAGGATAAGTGTCCTTTGGTAAATTAAAGGGATTAAGGGGAGTCTTTAATGGACAGCGATCAAAAACATATTCATCAGTCATCTCTTTAATTTCAATCACATCAATTTTCCCCTTTTTCTCTACGTTCTTCCAGGATTTTTTCAATTTGAGGCCATTTTAATGGGGAAGATACGTTTAGTCTCTCACCATTAAGAAAGAATATTGACCCACCAGCATGCCAACGCATCTCCAAGTTATGTGGGTCGCGCAATTTCTTTACTTCCTGAGAAATATGGTGAGGCAGATGTTTCATTGTTTCGTCTTCAATGTCCCACATATTGAATTCACGAATTCTGATGGCCCATGTTTCCTCGAGCTCTTTCTTGTAACGCTCTTCAAGAGCTTCAATAAAACACCATGGACTATGAATGACATCAACAATTTCTTTCGCCAACATACTGTACAGCTCCACTAAGCTTACATAAATTATGCCAACAGTTATCATGTTGAATGATAACTAGGTTTCGATTTAGGCTGGTTAGCTAGAGAATGAGGCTTCGCTGAATGATTGATTGGGATCCACACCTTCTTTCCAGCCTTAACTAGCTAACGCCCATTTACATGCTCTGCAAACTACGATTATCCTGAGAAGAGTTTATCGTTAAATAGCTTTAAGACAGATCGATTTAAGATTGTGAATGTAGAATGTCATAATTGAATAGGGACTGTGTTGTGTCATGAAAATAGATGAGAAAAAATGCGTTGACTGCCAGTTGTGCATGGCGTATTGTCCTGTAGGCGCGATAAAGTCGTTGGATAAAGACGTCTACGTAAACCAAGAGTTATGCGTCGAGTGCGCTGTCTGTCTGAAGAGCGGTGTGTGTCCACAGAAAGCTTTCTACCAGCCTCCTATGGAGTGGCCTCGGATTCTCAGATCTCAATTCAGTGATCCCTTAGTATCCCATCCCGTGACGGGGATAATGGGTCGTGGAACGGCGGAGATGAAGACGAACGATGTCACAGGCCGCTTCCGGAAGGGAGAAGTGGGCTTCGCCATAGAGATGGGGCGCCCTGGAATCTCCACGAGCCTCATCGACGTGGAGAAAGTTGCCATGGCTCTAGTGGGAAAAGTAGACTTTGAAGCCCTTAATCCAATAACTGTTCTGTTAGACAAGGAGACGGGCAGGTTCAAGGACCCAAGGGTGCGGGAGGTGAGGGCCCTATCAGCCATCATAGAGTGCAAGACAACCGAGGACAGAGGTCTAGAGGTCCTGAATATCCTCAAAGAAGTGTCTGAAGAGATTGACACGGTTTTCAGTCTCTGCGTCATCAACAGATGCCGAGGCCACAGAATCCCCTTCAAGACTAGGATGGAGGAAGCTGGATACACGCCAAGAATCAACTAGAATTTTCTGTTTTGACGGTTCTGATGGAAGATCAGCGTTCGTCGGATCGGTCAACTCCCCGGTGGAAGCCTCA
>JAZFSF010000319.1:0-4613 GCA_036446055.1 Bathyarchaeia archaeon
CTTGAAACCTTCGTTCTGAACGCCTTCAACGACTCAGCTTCAGTTTTGATTATCTCCGGCTCCATTCTGGCTAAGTGAGCCTTTTCCTCTACGATTCTGAGTTCTGCAGGTGTCAACTTGTTTGGCGTTGGCTTTGGATATATTCTAATGATTGGTTGGAGCTTACTGTTCATTTTTTTCGCTAATCTCCGCATTTTCTCTACTTTTCGTCTGCTTACGTAAAGATAAATCATATCGAGACTGTTGTTTGTGGCTAGAATCGTCACTTTACCGGGAGCTTTCCTTCCCGTTCTTCCACGTCGTTGAATGTATCGTATCTCACTCGGTATAGGTTCATAAAAAAAGACTTGATCCACTGCAGGGATGTCTAATCCCTCCTCAGCTATGGATGTAGCCACAAGAACGTTTAACGAGCCGTCTTCTAACTGCTCGATTCGCGTAGCTTGCTCCTCTTGTGTCAAACCTTTGTCCAGCAGCGTAGACGCTTGTCCCACAAATCGGTTCGCCCTCACGCCTTGAAGCATATTCAATTCTGAGACTAGATGACTTGCGGTGGCTCTGTACTGCGTGAAGACAAGCATCCGCGACGAAGGCTTCATCTCTAGTATCTCTCGTACTAAACGCTTCAACAATACCTTTTTAGGATGATCGATCGGGGTGCTGTCGATGGCGGTAGTAAGCCTCTTGTATTCTGGCTCGTTGACGAGGATTGCGTAACTCCGTTTCTCTCTCTTTTCCTGTTCAACTTTATTGAGAAACGTGTTGAGGGTCCACACCCCTTGCGACTCGAGAAGTTCCAACATGTGAAAGAGTGTTAACGCCAGAGACTGGGCAATAATTGCTGTGAAAATTCCTCTCCGTTCCTCCGCACCCCGCTCTTCAAGCATGAGCCGAAGTTCGTCACCCGCCTCGAGCAGGCTTCGCCTCGAAGTATACTTCGGTCTGCTCTTGATTATCCCCCTTGTATACAGCCAGAGCAGCCTCTTATCCAACATCGTTTGGATCAAAGACTTCATAGCCACATATTCCTGTGGAAGGTCCACCCGCTTCCATTTAACGTCGATTGGCTGGAGATATGGTTGAACGTCTGGGTCATCTTCGTTCCTGTACTCGATTTGTTCAATGAACAGATTTCTACAAATGTCCAAAAACCTTCGTGTATCTGATCCTGGTGAAGCCGTCATCCCGAGTACAAGGGGATACTTGGCTTGAGACAGATAATACTTGGCGATACTCGTATACGCGTAATTCTTAACTGCTCTGTGGCATTCGTCGAAGACTAGTAGACCATACTCTTCCAGCATGAGTCGCTTCTCCAATAAGTCGTTTTTAACGACTTGGGGTGTTGAGAAGATAACTCGAGCGTCGCCTTCCCAGACTGACATCCGATACTCCGGTGGTGTTTTACCGGTTAATAACGCCGTATCCTCTGCTCCAAGTTTTAACATCGTGGTGAATCTTCTTCGGTGTTGCATTACCAACGGTCGAGTAGGAGCCATCATCAAGACTTTGGTTTTCCGATAATTATACAGAATCTTGGCTGCCACGATGGCTGAGATAACCGTTTTGCCTAAAGCGGTAGGAAGGATAACCAACGTGTTTCTTTCAAACGCGGCTTCAGCAATCTTCGTTTGGTAGAGTCTGAACTCCACCGTGTTAGGCCAGATCAGAGGGTGATTGACATATTTCTTGTTAGACCCATTATTCATATGCTACAGCTCTAGTAGGTCTTCTCCGACCCGTTGTTTAACGGACTTCGTTTCAGTGTTAACCAAGTCAATCACACTCAATAGCTTTGAAAGCCTTATTGTCTTAAAAGATTTCTCTGAAGTCTACCAACTAAATGTTTAATCGTAAGATGAGTCCGTGTCTCATCTTCAGTTTACCTTCATCTACCGGATTAAATCTGACTGCTAAGAGTGTTAGAGACGACCTGTAGGCTGGATGCTTTAAGACGAATATCTCTCTAATATTCTTTTTAAACCTTGACCGGTCCCTACCCGTCTTGAAAAAACTTGAAAGCTTCTCTTCGGTCATGGTCTTACCCTCACAAAGTGCACGTAATTACGAGTTAAGATTTTCGGTTTCCCTCTGCATCATAACTCAAACAGTGCCCTTTCTTTTCATGACTCTGTTGAAGTAGAGGGGAGTCAGCTAGTTGGCGGTTTGGATTCGACTAGTTAACCTCCATGTTTAATGTTCTCAACACGTCTACCGTTATCAACCTCTTATGAAGATGCCTAGGCCTCATGTTGATCTGGAACGAACAGCGTTTTTTGAAAGTAACTGATCAGCGAGGATTCATTATATAGTAAATAACTGTTGTTACGAACGCACTTGTCTTGAAGATAAATTTATATTCGGAACAATTCTATGACAGAGCTGGGGTCAAGGTACTTTTTGCCTTTAGAAGATTATTTGATGCCACATGAGAACATTCGCTATCAGAGCGATTTTGATATATTATATGCAGGCAAACAGTATATGGTCATTTTAACGGATATACGCTTAATTCTATACTCACGTAGAGGCTTGGTTTTTAAAAGTGATGACGTTATAACCGAGGCGATAAGAGATATCCAAGGGATAAAATACAAAGAAAGAGGAATCCTCCTGAAAAAGTCCTACCTTGAAATTCAAAGCTATTCTAAAATCATTCTTGAAGGAAAACAAGCGTCCATAAAAACCCTTTATCAGCGGCTTCTACCCTTCTTATGCGCTGAAATGAGAGCAACTCACAGTTATCAGGAGCCACCTCAGTCAACTGACATCCCCATGATGCCTCAAACGGTTTCAAGTTCTTTTCACTACTGCCCTAGCTGCGGGATTGAGCTCTCTGCAAATGAAAAGTTTTGCCATAATTGTGGACAACCTTTTGGTTAATCGACCATGGAACAACGACAATTTCAAGACTACAACTGCGAGCTTATACTCTTGCAGGAGGACATCGAAATCTATTTTGCAGGTAAAGGATTTCGGGTCACAAATTTTCATAAAGGTAAAGTTTACTTAACACAAATACGTAAAAAAGAATTAGGTTCCAAAAGTATCTTTATAAAAATAGTTGGTGTCCCCAAGCGTTTTGAAGTCTTCATGGGACTAGGTGAAACAATCAAGAATATTAACAGTACTCCTCAATCGTTTCAAAGAATACCGTTTTCCATTAAACTCATTTTGGGAGAGCTGAGGTTAGAACGCGATTTTTGGAATTATTTTACCACCCAAGCTGAATTGAAAAGAAACACCTTCGGATTGAAAAAAAGAGTTATTTCACGATCTCAACCAGTTCAAAGAGAACGAGAGATCTTGCGAGAAATAGAAATTATATATTGTCGCTATTGTGGCGCGAAAAATGTGGCTCGAAGAACGTCCTGTCTTCAATGTGGAGGCAACTTACGCTAAGAAGAGTACAATAATCCTTTCTTACCATATAGCGGATGGATAAATGGATCTCCATCTCCGTATTTAACCGATATTCTCAACCCTGTTCCAGCTAAAAAAAGACAGGGAAGCAGAGGTACCCCTTTATACTCCAGATCCCCAAAGAAATCGTCACGCAATAAAATAACCTGTTTTTCAGCTAGTTAATACCATCTGAAAACGTTTTATACCTGTTTTTTCACTAGTTTGATTAGGTGTTCAATGTCTTGGGGAAAACAATTGTTTCAATCGTCAAGGTTGACGATGTATCTACCGCGGTTGAGAAGGCGATAGAGCTAACGGGAGGTCTTGATATTAACGCAGGCGATGTTGTGGTGATAAAACCGAACGCTAAAAACCCAGCTCCTCCCGGTTACGGCATCATAACCGACCCTAGAGTGGTAGAAGCCGTCATCAACCTCTCGTTTCAGCGAGGCGCAAAGAAGGTGAAGATTGCTGAGGGCGCGGCCTATCCATCAGGCGCTTACAATACCTTCGCTGCCTTTGAAGCCATCGGCATAACCGAAATCGCTAAACGTTGGGATGTGGAACTGGTCGACCTCAACAGCTATGACAGCATCGACATCGACGTTACAGGTGGACTAGTCCTCGACTGGGTCAGAGTAGGCAAAAGCGTGATTGAAGCCGATGTAGTGATAAACGTCCCCGTCCTCAAGACGCATAAAGCCACCCTCATGTCTGCATGTGTAAAGAACATCGGTGTAGGCTGTGCAACGAGAGAAGAGAAAAAACGGCTTCACCGTCTCGGTATCGATGAAGGATTAGTTGACGTTTACTCCGTGGTACCAACAACGCATCATCTAGTCGACGGGATTGTAGCTTTGGAAGGAGATGGCCCTAATCTTCCACCAGGAAAGTCGAGGCCACTCGGCCTGTTAATCGCTGGAAAAGACGGTGTAGCAGTGGACACTGTCTGTACAAAAATAATGGGATTCGATCCTGCTGACGTGAAACATTTACAACTGGCAAAACAACAAGGATTAGGCATCATGGATTTGGAAGAGATAACGATTAAAGGTCTGAAACTCGAAGACGTCGAAACCACATTCAAGCGACCGTCCACTTTTAGCTAACGATCTAGTTTTATAATCACGAGTTTCGCGAATTTAATGATGGTTATGAGAATGCCTTTATGTCCCACCAATCATATAGTAAAAGGTAGACTGGTTGAA
>JAZFSF010000320.1:0-4605 GCA_036446055.1 Bathyarchaeia archaeon
GAGAATATTTTTTATCTGAACTGATTGTGGCCGGCGCTGTGATGAAAGAAGGCATGGAAGTTATTAATCCTCATCTAACAGATGGAAGTTATTAATCCTCATCTAACAGATGAGAGATCTCAACACCTCGGAAAAGTCGTGATGGCAGCCGTTGAAGGGGATCATCATGACATTGGGAAACACATTGTTATGACTCTACTAGTTGCTCGAGGTTTTGAGGTCATTGATTTGGGAACTGATGTTCCCACAGAAAAAATCGTTGAAGCGGCGATTAAGAATACTCCGAACGTCATCGGGTTATCTGCCTTACTTACTGTGACGATGCCCAAAATGAGGGAGGTCATTGAGGCATTAACTGATGCGGGAATAAGAGATAAAGTAAAAGTGATTGTTGGAGGAACGCCCGTGACATCAGAATTTGCAAAAGATATCGGTGCTGATCATCGGGCTGCCGATGCGGTTGAAGGAGTCAAGAAATGCGTTGAATGGATGACTCAACAAAACGGAGAATGATTACCATGCAAACCTTTCGAAAAAAGATGTTAGCTATGCTAAGTGGTGAAGTAGTTGAAAGCTTACCTTTTTTCCATTGGTGGCGACATAGTCAGATAGGGTGGGCTGAACGAGAATGTCGAAATCGAGGGATGGGAATCTGTTGGTCACGTCCACCCCATTCAACAATTCTACACAATGTCAAACGAAAGGTAATTCACGACCCTTCGAAGGGCCCTGGCATATATCGCGTGATATATAGTACTCCAATTGGGTCTGTTTATCAAGATGAAAAAAGGGAGCCAGGAGTAGGACAGTGGCACGGACCGCGAAGTTGGCGAGATGTGAGCCCGTGGCAAATCACTCGCTTAATAAAAAATATCGAAGATTACGATATAGTGAAATATATTGTGGATCACACCGAATATCGACCGTATTATTTTCCCATAGAGCAAGCAAAAGAGTGGTTAGGAGAAGACGGTCTTGTAATCGCGTCTTTACCCCACTCGCCAATGCAGATGTTAATGATTGACTGGGTTGGAAGCGAAGAGGGACGATTCTACATCCACCACGCGAGATACCAAGAAAAAGTGGAAGACCTTTACGAGTCACTAGTAACGAGTTATTCGTCGATGTACGAGATTGCGGCTCATTCACCGGCAGACGTTGTAACGTTTGGAGACAACATTGATGGAGTATTAGTAAATCCACGATTGTTTAAACAATATTTTATGCCTACCTACGAAGAATGCGCCGATTTTTCACATGAACAAGGGAAACTCATGGCTGTTCATATGGATGGACGACTGAACATACTCAAAGATTTAATCGCCCAGACTTCAATCGATATCATCGAAGCTGTTCACCCTCCACCGATGGGTGACTTGGACATAAACGATGCGTTATCCAGTTGGAAGAATAAAGTCATCTGGATGGGGTATCCAGGATCGGTATACACTCTTGGTCCCCAAGCTGTGAAGGAACACTCACTTCAGCTTCTGAAGTCCGTCATTCCTGGTGATCGTCTCTGCATCGAGATGTCAACAGAAAACTTGGTGTCGAATGAAAATCTACTGATGTTGACCGCTATTCTAGAAAACGCAAGACTTCCCCTCACACAAAGACAAATCAATCAAATCAAGCAACGCTTAGCTTAACTATCGTTGACTTAGCTCACCAGTCACCAAAGTCAACTACGTCTATATCCATTAAATGTGCTTAGACACAAACAGTTGATGACAGAAGAAAGTTTTAAGGTTCAACTAAAACGCGTAGCATCGTGTTTTTAGAGGGATCCAAAAGAGTCTGAAACGTCTCTTGTATCTCGTGTAGAGAAATTATTGTAGAAATGGTAGTTTCAACGTCAATCTGATTCTTTATCATAACTTCTAAACCAATCTCCCAGTCAAAAGGAGTTGAATCGCCATTTGTAGTAAACTTGATCTCAGGTTGCATCGTGTACCAGTCTAACGGGGTTAATGTTATAGGTTCTTGATAAACCGCAAGGCAGGTCACTCTTCCATTCCGTGCTACTAATTGGCAAGCTTGGTTTAGAGTGTTTTTCGTTGCAGCGCATTCATAGACGATGTCAGGTCCTTTTCCCCCTGTTAACTTGACAATCTCGGCGATTACGTCTTCTTTAAAGGGATTAAATACTTGATTCGCCCCTAATTCAGCAGCTTTAGCCGCACGTATCTTGGCTGGTTCTGATACGTAAACAGCTCTGGCTCCTGCCTGTCTAACACGCTGAATCATCAGAAGCGCTATTGGTCCAGCTCCAATAAAGGCGACGGTGTCGGATATCTTGATTTTTCCCAGACGAACTGCGTGAATAGCGGCGACCAAAGGCTCAAGAGTAGCAGCCTGCTTATCTGAAACCTCATCAGGGATTCGTATTATCCGCGATGTAGGTACTGCTAAATATTCAGCATATGCCCCCATTCTTCGAGAAGGAGAAGAGTAACCAGCTCGAGGATTGAGTCTTAACCGTGGTGAAGACCTTCTTTTATGCTTGTAAAGCATGACTCTATCACCTTTCGAAAAGTTCTGTACTCCTTTTCCCAGCTCAGTAATCATACCACACCATTCATGTCCTAACACGCGTCCAGGAGCCGTAATTCCAAATGAGTAGTTATGTAAATCGGTTCCACATATTCCACAGTATTTTATTTTTACCAGAGCCTCATCTTCTCTTGGTACTGGAGTGGGGACCTCTTCAACTGCCATAAACCATTTCTTTTTGAAAACCGCTGCTTTCATTAACTATTTTCCTCAAATAATGCTTTAGGGCATTTTGTATTTAAATAAACGAGTTTTGAGTATCAGAACTAACTCAGGTTTTTTTCAAACATCCATTTAAGTAGACAGGAATCGCTAGCTAAAAAAACGAAAATAAGATGACAAGTAAAAGTAATAGTTACATACGCTAGCTATAAGGTATATTAAAGACTATTATGACTCTTACTCCTTAAGGGATTAAGCTATGAAATGTTTTTCTCGTGATGAACTTGGGAAAAATTTGTTACCCGGTCGTACAATTCAAAGAGCAATAGGTAACAATTCCTTCGCAAGCAGCCAGATTATGACGGTCGGTTTCGCCCATTACTCTGCTGAAGCCGGAGCAATGGAACCGCACCAACACGCTGAAGAGGCTATCTATGTGACTGACGCCAAAAACGGTTGGGTGGAATACGGACCACAAAAAGATCGACTTGAGAACAAAGTGCCCCTCACATCGGGCATAGTTCTTCATGTGCCCAAGGGAGAATGGCATGTTTTTCGTTACTCTGACGGAGGATTTGTGGACATCGTTTTTATGTACGCTCAAGTCATGTAAACTCAATCCGAAAGCATTTCATCGATTAACTGCTTCAACGTATTGATAAGTAAAACAGTCAACTAACATAATTACAGTTAGTCCGCTCAAGGCGGTAGCTAATTTTTCTATCAGCGAAAAAATATTAAGATACATAGTTAGCAGATGCGCTTTCCCCCTTTTTCCATCTCTTTTTAGCTTCGACAATTCGTTCTCCCTTTTTTCCTATATTTGTTTAGTTTATAGCTAGTTTCAAAGCTTTTGCCGACATCAAATTAAAGCTCGAATCCTTAAGCCACAAATTTTTTAACGGGGAACAACCAATTCAGACAAGATTACCATGAGTACGAAACTAAAACTTTCTACCAATCATATCTCCCTTAAAGTGAAGAACCTTCAGGAATCCTTTCGGTTCTACCACGAAATTCTTCAACTACCCATCATACGCATCGTTGGCCCAAAAGACAATCCTAGAATAATCTGGTTACAGGGACTAGAGATTTCCCAGATAAAACCTGATGACGAACGGGTTCCTCCCACCAAGACGGGCTTCTTTGGCCACATCGGCTTCGAAGTGGAGAACATAGAGGCATGGATCGAAAGGTTGGAGGCGGAAGGCGTCCAATTCACTCGTCGCTTTGGAGACATCAAATTTGAAGACGAAAAGTTGGGTCTTAAACTGTCTTTCTTCCTTGATCCCGATGGCATTTCATGTGAATTAGTCGAGTGGCGAAATCTTTAGACTATCTGAGGCATTAATCAGCTGTCCGAACTCACAGCGAACAGAAGAGTTCTGTTTATGACCTACGGAGTCCACTCTCTCCTTAGAGAGACTCCATTTGTTAGTAAAGAAAAACTGGGAACATTACATCTTCTTTCTTCTCGCCATAAATCTTTTAGTTGATTAGCTAAAGACTCGATCTTCAACTATTTAGTTTTCGCCTCTGTTAACGCATAACTAAAATCAACTTTGGTATGAATGAAAACGTTTCACGACAAGGAATGTTTATTTATGGTAATTTCCAATTCGTTTTCAGGGATTTTTTATGAAGCATGTTGAAGGTAGTAGCGGAAAAATGGTCTTCGTCCAACTCTCTCAAGGCGAGGATTTAGTTAAATCAATTGAGAAGGTTGTTGACGCGAGGAATATTTCGGCTGGAGCCTTTTTCGCCATAGGAACCTTATCTGAAGCCTCCTTTTACTTCTATCGTCCTAAGCCCAGTCCCATAACTATAAAGAAGCCATTAGAGATCGTTGCTTGCAGTGGAAGCATCTCACCACGTGGAAGCAAGAGAAGA
>JAZFSF010000321.1:0-7662 GCA_036446055.1 Bathyarchaeia archaeon
CAATCGAGTCAGTGTCTCATAACACGAAACAAGAGATCTAGCCTACCTGCGTCACTCTGATATCTAATACTCTTTTGTATCAAATATATCAAGAGAAAATTCATCTGAAACGCGTTTAACTATCAAACCTAAAAATGAATACATATTTTAATTTGCTAACCCTTGACTAGGACACTTTGGGCTCGTCGTCTAGTCTGGATAGGACACTGGCCTGCGGTGGAATCGAAGACATCGAAACCGTAGACAGCCAGAAGTCTGGGGTTCAAATCCCCACGAGCCCACCACGCATCAAAAACAGGCACAAACCCAAGAAACCTAATTTTTTCTCACTTTCACAAAGATATGGAGCTATCCAGATGTTAAGCAGTAAATTAGGCTAACTCAAACAACACAGCGGTAAAACATTATCTCGTATCTCTTCAAAAGATGTATCGTACGAGAACCATGAAAAAAAGAATTGTTTTCACAATTGAGGTTTCGAAAATTAAGGGCTTCGCCGCTTCTTTTTTGATTTTTAGAAACTTCACATTGATGAAAGAGAAAACCTTATCCACCATATTAGGCGGCTAAAAACAGTAAACAGAATCATCATCAGATTCAAGGGATAAAAAGTTAAACATCAGATTGTAGCTGTGACGTTCATTTATAGTAAAAGAAATAGATGACAGCTCCGCTTAAAATGCCTACGAAGACTAGGAAGATCACTGTTAGCCTTAGAAGACTCTTCACCCAGTCTTGTTCATCGTATTTTTTAGTCATTGTGTGTCACTCATACGAGTATGGCTTTGAAATCGTTGTGGCGTTGTTTCTAGGGCTTCTCAAAGGCGCCATCACTCTTTAATTCTTCGTTTCAACAATATTCGTGATGTTTTATCCTGTTAAAAAGGAATATAATGCTAGTTAACGTTAGATACATCTCTTCTTCTACCCGCTAAATCTTTTTTCAAGAAGAGTCATTTACTTGATTTAAGATGATTTCAATTTTTTTCTCGTCTTAAGAGTGTATATGATTGAATCGGGTTAAAGAGGGATGAAGGCGATTTTTAGTCGTTTCATTTTATGATGTTAAGATTCTCCGGAAAACGTAGGACTGTTTTCAGCTAAAACATCTGAGCTATTACGGATTACGTTATCACTTCTACTTGCGTCCTTCCAGCATTTAACTTGAAGTTGCAGTTAAGTTGTTAGAAGGTTTTTGGCGATCTTTAAGCTGAAGAGTGGATGTCTCAGAAGCTTGCGTGCGACGGTAGCTATGTCTGATCCGTTGACAAGATTGAGGATGTCCTGGGGCTCTAGTATGTCAGCCAGGGCGTTTAGGTCATTGTCGTTCAATCGTTCGATCACGTGGAGGGCTTTTAAACTATCGTGGATGCGTTTACCCCAAAGCTCATTAAAACGATCAGCATACTTTTTGAGTCTGTCTCTTGAAAAATTCTCCTCTTCTAAGGCCTTGACAGCGGTGTTTGCAGCCATCGTCCCTGCAGCAATCGAGGAGTGAATTCCGCCCCCTGTGAAAGGTATCACTTGCCCCGCTGCTTCGCCTACCAGCATTACGTTTTCGTCAACAATTCTCTCAAGTACTCCACTTATTGTGACTGGCGCCGCTTCGATGCCAATGATCTCTGCTTTGGAGAAGAGTGAAGGATGTTCCTTGATGAATCGGTCAAGATAAGGTTTCGCAGGCTTTCCCTGCACTCCGATACCGACGTTAGCCTGCCTCCGCCCCGTCGGGAACACCCATACATACCCCAAGGGAGCGACGTTGTTCCCCATGTAGAACGCTGTTGTGTTGGGGTCATCTAGGTTACAGTTTACCATTTTGTATTGGATACAGGGTATGAGAGTTCTAGCTCCGGCTTTCTCAAAGGCGAGTTTGCGAGAAATAATCGATGAGAAGCCGTCGGCGCCTAGGAGAAGGGGGGCCTGCCATTCACTACTCTTAGTTTTAACCTTTACCGTATTGTCTCCTTGCGTCACGTCAATTACTGCTTGATTCATGTAGATATGTGCGCCTGCTTCAGCAGCTTTTTCAGCTAGGTTTTGGAGAAAAAGTGTCTTATTCAGGATGTAGCCTGCGCCTGATTCATCTTCAATGGAGACGTTTCTTCCATTTGGAGCGTAGATAGATGCACAGGTGATCTCTTTGATGATAAAGTCTTTCGATGGAACAACTTCTGCTGTATTAATCGTCTTCTTACTCACAGCCTCTCCACATGGCTTCACGCCGAGATGCCTCTCCCTCTCAAGAATGACTACGTTGAAGCCTCTGCTCGATATGGCTCTTGCAGCGGTTAACCCCGCTGGGCCAGCACCAACAACTATGACATCAGTCTTCATAAAAACCACGTTCTTCTATCGCTTAAGAAAACTTGTATCCTTTCTTGTTTAAGTATATATCTACCCACATCTCATGCAGCTATCTCCATCAGAAGTGCCATTCTAAATTAGTTAATTGTGATAGATTGTGGATTTCACCTGGACACCACTTATCATGAATCCCCACTACCTTCGAAAAATGGGGAGAAGCAGGATTGTTTGTGTTTACGCGTGTATTTAGCTGTTTGTTGGATGGTGTTCCAGTAGAAAGGAGATATGCCTTACTATAATTGACCTGTCAAAAAAAGTTGGTAACCGTTTATTCTGTGTTGTGCCTTGCTAGGTAGGCGCTATAAAGTTTCTTCCATCTGGGTCGTGGGCTCTCTGAACTGCAGCTTGTAGAGACGGCTATAAAGGCCTCCCTTCTCAAGTAATTCCTTATGTGAACCCAATTCAATGATCTCACCGTGGTCGATAACTGCAATCCGATCCGCGTTCCGGATGGTGGATAGTCTGTGGGCGATGATAATGGAGGTTCTGTTTGCCAATAACTTCTCCAATGCTTCTTGGATAACAAGTTCAGTATAGGGATCGACGCTAGATGTGGCCTCGTCCAGGACGAGAATTCGTGGATTTATCAGCAGAGCCCTAGCAAAGGATATCAGTTGTCTCTGGCCAATTGAGATGTTATTGGCGCCCTCTTGGATGACCATATCATAGCCCTGTGGAAGGCGCATGATGAAGTCGTGGGCTCCAATAATCTTTGCCACGTCTATTACTTTTTCATCAGTGGCCTCGGGTCTACCGTAGCGAATGTTCTCTCTGACCGTATCTGGAAAGAGAAAGGTATCTTGGAGGACAATGCCCATGTGCTTTCGAAGGGATTGATGAGAGACCTGCCGGATGTCTTGGCCATCTAGGAGGATAGTGCCCTCTGTGGGATCATAGAATCGGCAGAGTAAGTTAACCATTGTGCTCTTTCCAGCCCCCGTTGGACCTACAAAAGCCAACTTCTCATTGGGCTTGATAGAAAGACTGATATTTTTCAGAACAGGAACGTCCGATTCATAGCTGAAACTGACGTTTCGATACTCTATTGCACCGGTTGCATTTGTAAAGTTCACTCTACTAGCCAACTCTGCCTCGTTTACCTCTATAGGTGTATCAATCAGCTTGAAAATCCTCTCTAAACCCGCCATGACGGATTGATACATATTGTAGAAGTTACTGATGCTCATTAGCGGGAAAATAAACATCATTAGGTATCGTTGAAATGCCGTGAGAGCACCGATAGTCAAATGACCTGCGAGAATCTGACTCACAGAAAACCAGAGAATCAGCGTTACCCCAATGATCGTTGAGAGACGCATTCCAACTCCGAAGAGGCCGCTCACCTGTTGGGCTCTAAGGCTAGCTTGGAGATTTTGAACGTTGGTTTGCTCGAAGGTTTGGATATTAATATCTTCCCTGCTGAAGGCTTGGGTGACCCTTATCCCCGAGATTCCCTCTTGAAGTCTGGAAGTCACCCCCGCGATGCTCTCCCTAGTTCGTCTCCAAGCTCTTCTAGCCCGCCCTCCCATAAGATAAAAGACTATAAACATTAATGGAACCATCGCGAGAGAAATGAGGCTAAGTTCCACGTTCATGGTAAACATGAAGAAGATAGCTCCAACGATACTGACAAAATCTGTTATTAGGGTGAACATGCCCTCATTAAGAAAGCGATTTAGCTCCTCAACGTCGTTAGTGATAACAGACATGATTCTACCTGTTTCTCCCTCAGCGAAGAATCTCAATGATAAAACTTGGAGATGATCGAAAAGGTCGCTACGGATCTTGAATAGAACATTCTGTCCAATGTAGGACATCAGATAGGTCTGAAAAAACCTAATGATATATCGTATGAAAATGATTCCCACATATAAAATAATCCAACCCATCAATGCTTCCGTGTCCAAACTTCCAATAGTAACAACAGGCGTCAATATGTCGTCGATAAGGTCCATCGTCAGTTTGGGAGTTATCAGATTTATCAAGGTAGAGCCGATGGTGAGTAAAGTGACCACAATTATCCGGAATCGATATGGCGATAAGTAGGTGAGGAGCCTCTTTAGAAGGACGGTGTCTGAGACTGTTCTCTCGATCTCCTCCTGGTTCCGCTGTCTACCCCTGTGAAAGCCATGCCTGTGGAATCCACCCCCATGCCAACCCATATTTAGCTCCCGCCTCCAGTGCTTTGAATGGTTTCCGGCACACCGAGTTCTTCTTCCGCAAATTGGGTCTTATATATTCTTGTGTAGATCCCGTTTTTGGCGAGTAACTCCTCGTGGGTACCTACTTCACCAATTTTCCCGTCTTTGAGAATAATGATTCTATTAGCCGTCTTTATAGTTGAAAGTCTCTGCGTAATAACGAGTGTCGTCCTATTCTTGAAGAGAGCTTCCAGAGCCTTCTGTATCTTGCTCTCGGTCTCCGTGTCCACAAAAGAAGTGGAGGCATCCATTATCAGAATCTTTGGATCCATCAGGAGTGCACGAGCGATGGCGATTCTCTGCTTCTGACCTCCAGAGAGGGTAGCTCCTCTCTCCCCCACAAACGTGTCGTAACCGTCGGGAAAACTCATGATGAATTCATGGGCTTGAGCCGCCTTCGCGACTTTTATAATCTCACTTAGAGCTATATCGGGTCTACCGTAGGCGATGTTCTCCTTGATGGTAGTTGAAAAGAGAAAGACTTCTTGAAGCGAGATGCCTATCTGTTTTCTCAACGATTTCAAAGCGACTTCACGAACGTCATAACCATCGATAAGAACCCGTCCTGAGGTGACATCGTAAAACCTGGGTAAAAGGTAAATCATTGTGCTCTTACCAGACCCTGTTGCACCTAGAATGGCGATGGTTTCTCCGGGTTGGACGGTCAGGTTGATGTTCTCCAGAACGAGTTTACCTTTGATGTATTCAAAGGAAACATTTTCGAAGAGCACCTCGCCCTTCAAGGGAGGTAGTTGGATGGCGTCAGGTCGATCCTTTACATCAGGCTCTTGATCCATCATTCCGAAGACTCTTTCCGCACCCGCCATGGCACTAGTGTACATGCTAGTCAGCATACTGATGAATCGTAAGGGCTGCATCAACCTCATCATCATCCGTGTAAAAAGAAGGAGGTCGCCTAGGGAAATCGTGTTCCCCATGAGGAAACTCCCGCCATACCAGTACAGGGCTACAGTTGCAAGGCTATAAAAAACATCATTTAAGTTGGGATACAACGCACGATATCGTATTGTCTTCAGGTTCAAGCCCATGTATTCTTGATTCTTCTCCGAGTATTTCTCGGTCTCTCGCCCCTCTTGGGTGAAGGTTCGTACCACCCTAATCCCTGTAATATTTTGCTGCAGAAAGGACTCGATATCGCCCAGCTTACGCCTCCGCTCGCGGTGTAACGGACGTGCAACCCGATTATACCTGTAGCTTACAAAGAGGACAAAGGGAGCTGGAATCAGAGAGAGAAGGGTAAGTCTATAATTTATAGATAGTAGCAGTCCAAGAACAAGTATGTAACTAATAGAGATATTTGCAAAAGATGCGAACCACATGGACATCACCCGTTGCATCGACCTTACATCATGGGTTACCCGAGACATCAACTGTCCGGTCTGGGCCTCGTCGTAGAAGCTGAAGGATTTTTCCTGAAGAGACTTATACAAATCATTCCTAAGATTGAAAACTGCCTTTTGACCAATGTATTGAATAGCATATCTCCGAACATATTCGAGGAGTGCACTAATGACAATCGAGACTATGATGATTAATACAGAGGTGGGAAGTTTATCCATTATTATTTGACTGGGATTACTAATTGGATCTGTAATCCAGTCTTGTATATCATTGATAATGTCTGCTGTGATTTGAGGTTCAATAAGTTGAATATAGTTTGTTACGCCCATGACGGCAATAACGAAAACAAGTATTTGCCAATACTGCATCATGTAACGCATAGTTCTAGTGAAATACCCCAATCAAAAATCACGCTCTCTTGAGAAACCTCTAGAAAATGAAAACAGTTTCCTATATAAGGAAAACATAAATAAATTTAACGGTGCAACCAGGTAAAAGTCGAATCTAGTCTTCATCGTCATTTACTCCAGTTTCGCTCGGATGCTAGCTATCTCTAACGCTGCATTGATGTTGACGCTCTCAATCTCATTAACCCTCTTAAATCATGTTTTTCTATAAGGAGGAAGGTCTTCCACCGTTAGAAGTAAACTTTCGCTTGCTTTGGATATCTTGATGTTGACTTAAATTAGATTTAGGTTAAAAAACCTCATGGAGAAAAATCGTTTTCAGAAGACATCTCTTCGAAGCTCATATTCCGTTAAAGGACGTTATCCGGTCGTATTAAGGAAAAACGTTTAAAATATCTTTTTTCGAATTGAATCCTCTCAATACTCCCCTCTTCGTGCAACCGCGATACAAAAGAAAAGACATCCCCTTGGAATTGACCATAACTCAATTGTATTTGCAAACTCATCTATAAACTCGGAGCTAGATACAACCTTTTGACTGAAAACAGGTACTCCATAAAGCCCTTTGAAAACCTAACGGCAGACCAAAGCTAAGGTCGAGAATTTGCCGACCATCCATTATCGCATTTGACATCAAGATAAAGGTAACCCTGCTGTTTACGCTCTACTATTACAACACCACCATATGAAGCCAGCTAGCTCTCATTGTGTGATATAGGGATGTAAGCGACCGAGTGACAAACGCATACATATTTCTTCCATGAGACTCTAATATGTGGGATTGAAGACTCAAATTCAGGTAGAAACAGATATGACGTTCTCAATACAGCGTCATGCTAAGTCGATTGGTTTGATATTAAAAACGGGACGGGGGTTGCAACTTATAGATGCGTATATTCAGTTAATTATAATAAATCAGGATTTAATTACAGGCGAGGTCACATTCACTGATAAAGTTTATTTTGGAAAAGGGAAGTTACAACGAGTAAAGAGTGTGAAGATGACGGTTCCATGATAAGGGAAGTCATGGAATATTCGGTGTCCAGGTAGAAAGCCATAATATAGGGGATGCAAAAACAGTTATTGACCCACTCAAGAACAGTCTTGTTAGCGAGCGATTATCAGGGTAACAAACGTGAATCAATTATTTCAACATGTTTCCGAAAGATAGGACTTAATGTATTTTTTCTCAGCAAAGTCATAGTTGGTTTTCTATTAAGTATATCAGGTTAATGTGATAATTAGGAATTGAAGTGTTCTACGTTTACTGAGGTAATTGGTTTTTAGGTGTTTGAGAGAAAAGTCTTCTGACGTATACTAATGTT
>JAZFSF010000322.1:0-5380 GCA_036446055.1 Bathyarchaeia archaeon
CACGTGCTCTACGATAATGAGGCTTACATGAATACTGGGATACAGCGAAGTGGAGGCACCCCTCACGGCGCGTGGACCACGACTTCGCAAACGGGTAAAGCCATTCCGGGCAAACAGGAGTGGAAGAAACCGATAGCCCGCATCATGGTCGAACACAATGCACCCTACGTTGCCACAGTTTCACCAGCCTACTTTCAGGATTTGATCACCAAGGTTCGGAAGGGATTAGCAGTTAATGGACCCGCGTTTATTCACGCCATTGCCCCCTGTCCGAGAGGTTGGAGAACCCCATCGAACGAAAGCGTGGAGTTGGCTAGACTAGCTGTCCAAACCTGTATCTTCCCCCTCTGGGAATGCGAGAACGGTGACTACAAGTTGAGCGCACCAAGCATGCCATACGTCAAAAGACCCGAACGAAAGAAGCCCATCATCGATTATCTGAAGGCACAGGGACGTTTCAGACACTTATTCAGGCCTGAACGACCCGAGATCATCGAGCGCATACAGAAACACGTCGACAAGGAATGGAACATCATACTAAAGCGAGCCGGCCTCACATAACGAAACATATTGAAAGGGGAGGACTCCACTCAAAGGAGAGTGGAGCCATAAGGCGCTTCAGGATTGACAGCTGATGCTACTCAAAGACTGGGAGCATCAAGCGACGCCCTATGTGCTGCTAAAGCTTTAGATGGAGATCTTCCTTGAAGCCACAATCTTTTTTATTTTTGACTTCGCTTACCTCTACAGTAAGAGGGCTATATCACAGATTGGGTGAAGCGTGTTCGTAATGATTCGAACCTATGATGCGGGAAGTCTACCCTTCACCGGAGATTGGGATACGTTTCTAAGGGGAGCCAAAGTAACATCCTTCATGGAAGCCCTCCACCCTGCAAAATATGCCAGCGATAAACGATATTTCGAGAATAGCGTTAAAGAGAGTTTCCTCGACAAGGTTAGAGCGGGTATAGACGTCTCGAATTATCCCCAGTTCAGAGACATGAATAAGATGTTCTTGAACACCATCACGGGCATCGAAAAAACGGGGCAAGGATATGTGATGAGTGGTCGTCCAATCATTCGCCGGGATGACCTTCTGATTCCCGAAGTCAGTGTCCTCAAAGAAAAAAGTAGGGAGATTAGCGAGGAAGCTAACGAACCAATATATATTAAACTATGTGTGACCGGGCCATACACTCTCTCCAGCCTCTTCGCTCGGAGAGGAAGTCAGCTCTTTTCTCATTTGGGTATTGTAGTTTCGCAGATTATTGAGAGCAACGTCTTCAGTAATCGCTATGGGGGCGTGGTGCTTGTGTCAGTAGACGAACCGGTCTTTGGTTTCTTAGACGACCCAATGCTCGATTGGGGTTCGGAGGGGAGAGAAGAATTGTTGCGGGCGTGGGAACAGATCTGTTACACAGCCAAGTCGAAGAGTGTTCAGACATGTATACATCTTCATAATACGTCGAATCAACTCTATTGGCAGGTAAAGTCTCTTGACGTCGTCGAATCCCATGTGAATGACTCCCTTTACACCGCCCAACGCACTCGAACGCTTCTAGAGAGAGAAGATAAATTTCTCAAAGCCAGTATCGCCATCACAAGATTAGACACTCTCATCAGAGACGCCATCCAAAAAAACGGGCTTACGGACGAGAACGTCATCAACACACAAGTCGGCGAGACGTGGACCGCTATCCGAAAAGAACAACAAAATCCCATGGCCTTTCTGGAAAGCGTTGAAATTATGACGAAGCGGCTGAAGAAAATCGTCGATCGATTTGATGAAAATCGAGTTCTCTACGCTGGACCCGAATGCGGATTTCAAAGCTTTCCCACCTACGCAACCGCACTGGAGTGTCTCAGACGAACAGCACTCGCGGTAAAAAACGTGAATTCCAAGGATAGCTAAAACATCTATTTACTTGTGAACCGTAGAGAATTCAGGCTGTTACCTGTACGTTTTCTGTAGCTTATTTGTAGGATTTAATGTTTCAAAGAAGCATTTTGGGGACTTTAGAGCCGGAAGAATGCCTGTTTTAAGCTTTCTCACAGAATTTTGTTCTTCGTTACATCGTTAAGGAGTGATGTAAGAATCGAAAGGATCCTTTCTGCAGGCGTATACGATGAATTATTTAGTTTATTGGCTGAGACGATTTGAGAACTTATGGACCAGGATGTGTAGATAACTGAGGACATGATAGGACTTCTCCGAAGCGTCTACGACTATACACGTTTTGAAAGAGCGACGTTTGTGGTCGGAAAAGTCCTGTAGAGTTACTCGCTGAATGAAAAAATGTTTGGGACGCCTGACGATATCACTTTTTTATTATTTTCTCTCTTCTTGGTGGTCATTTGTTGGTGGAAAGTTTATTGTATCGTAAGTCGTTCCACGTAAAGACGTAAATCGCCATCCCTGCTACTTCTTCTCACATGTCCCATCAACTTCACAGTAGCTCCGATGATTCTGTCGCGTGCGTTGAAAACGGGCGCACTCTCGCTTCCCGCTTGAACAGCAACGTTCCAAGCAGAATCGCTACTCATGTCAAGGAGCTTTTCAGCAACGGCCCCACTGAATACACTGTTTATGCTTCCCGAGTCATCCTCCACCACGACTTCAACGATTAGTCGGGGCACGGGCTGCGGTATTTCTCCACAGCTTTCGCAAACCCATCCCTCTCCCTCTTCTCGAACCCTTTTCATGCAATTTGGGCATGAAGGGAACACCTTGGAATTCGAGTTTACCTCCATAATTCTTCCTTGCACTTCGGTGCTCTCCTCCTCTCGGACCGACTGTATCTTCTCTATACCCAAATCGTTAACAAGGTCAATTTCCCTATCAGGAGTTACTTCTCCCTCACTCAACAATTCAAGCTCTGTTGTCCTCCCGGAAGATAATTCGAGGTCTCCGAAGAACCCCATCTTTACGTAGGCGTTTTTGATGCGAAGGCGGGAACCAGCAGTCAGCCCATCAACTTTTTCGGCAAGATCTCTCCAGAGAGTAACACCGATCTCGCCGCTTTCATCGCGTATTCTCAGGGAAGCCAACCGTATTTCTGCGCCGTCCCGCGTCGTCACATCCCTGACCTCAGGGTCTTCCATAACATCTCCCTCAACGATGATGCTTCTCATTCCCACGTTTAATTCACCGATAGCTATCGCATTGGACGAGAAATGAGGAAGGCTCTGCACTTCCTCACGCTCCGGGTTAACGGTCAACGTGCTCATGCTTCCAAGGTTAAGTTCAACGACGCCGCCTAATCCCTCTCTAGTGTAGCCCCCCTCCACTAATATCACATCGTCGAGAGACACTTCATCTAACACATCAGCCTTGGCATCCCAGAGGGTGACCCTTGTGGAACCCGTTTCATCCATCACATACAGGCTTCCTACCCGTCCCACGCCCCCGGAACGTCTTTCAAACTCGCGTATTTGACCTACTTCTATAATCCGCCCCAGGATATCGACGTCATTCATTTCAAGCCTCAAATCACCCATTTTCGTCAACACCGGGATGGAATATTCTGATAGTTCGGAGTCCTTCAAAAATTTGACTTGGCCAAATCCTCCCACATGCACTTCTAAGACGTTGCCGAGGCCTCTTCTGACCTGTCCCCCCTCAATTTCCAGGACGTCACCACGTTTAGTATCCTTCACTGAATTGACCTGATCATCCCAAAGCACCGCTCTAACTCGCCCCGTGTCATCAGCCAGCCGAATCCGCATCACTTGGCCCTGCGTGCCATTAGCTCTCTTGAACGAGGAGATTTGAGAAAGTCCTTTTACGACACCGATGATATTAACTAAGTTGCCCTCCGTTAAATCACGGATTTTCTTCAAGGATCTCTGCGGTGTAATCGGTTCGAAAGTGGGGGTAGATGATAAAACGACGACAGTTCCCCGTCGACCGAGATTCAGCTCAGGATTACCCGTTAATCCTTTTCGAACGTAACCATGGGAGATTCTCACCATCTGGTTTTGGGAAACCTTGCTGTCACTGATTATACTCGTCTTTTCGTTCCACAGAACCACTCTTATACTTCCTGTGTCATCTGAGACTACGAGTCGGGCAACCTGCCCTTCCACACCATCCCGCCTAACAAATGATTTGGGAAGTGATATCGAACTTACGACACCAATTATCGTTGCATCGTTAGCGCCGATGATGAGGTCTTTAACTTTCATACCAGTTCCCACTACGTTACCGTTAGATAGGTCAATTCCAAACTCGTTAGCCACCATGAAGGTTGCTCCCTCCTCGGTCAACAAACGACCAGCCCCCTCAATCTTTGTCTGAATCATCCGTTGAAGGTCTTCGGCGGTCAGATCTGACCTCAGTTCCAGAATTTTTTCAAAGATTTCCTTTCGATTCAACATTTCTTTTTCAGCAGTCCCTTTGATAAAACATTAAATAGTACTCGCCGTCACTTAAATATGCGTGAGGTTACAGTGGAGAAGAAGTATTTTACCAGAGATAAAATTATTGGTAAACAGGTAATTGACTCGAAAGCCACGATTATGGGCGTTGTGAAGGATTTATCCTTTGATTTGGTGGCTAAGGATTTCTCAATCATCATAAAGGCTAAAGCCGATAAAGAGATTACAGTGGACAGCAAGAACGTTAAAGTCGTGGGAGATGTTATTCTGCTAACGGTGGCAGCTGAAACATTCGAAACACCTGTAGTGCCTGCAACACCTGCAAAACTAAAAGTATCTCCTCCAGTAAGTTCTCCAGCAAAGCCATCTTCGCCCAGAACCCTTGGTCTCTGCTCTGGATGTGGTTTTCAAAACGAGTCTAAAAGCAAATTCTGCATTAAATGTGGGGCTAAACTCTAAGGACGAGCTTCAAAACCGTCGTTGCAAGATTCTTTGAAAGCCTTTTATCAAGAAACGTTTTCTCTATCCTGTGAGGGTGTGATATCGTGAAGACCCTCGTGTATGTTCCCAGGATGTTCACCAGGGACGAGTTCCAGAAGCTTGTGATGAGGGTTCCTAATGACTTCAATTCCACGTGGAACGAGTTTTGGGAGTACGTTTCTGATCGATTGAGGATTGTCGCTAGTAAGATTCGTTGGGTCTACACGGATTTTGGCTCCTACAAGCTGGGAAAGTCATCGGTTGTTGGAGAATCGGAGATAGTTGCAGGTCTAGTTAAAACTGGCGTCAAGGTACAGGTGGTGGTGGACCCTATCCTCGAAGCCGAGGCAAAAGCGTGGCGGGAAATGGAGAGGAAATCTCCGAGCCAAGTAGTTCGGGAGATGTATGAGAAGAGCTTGAGTGAGATTGATAAACACTTGTTTGACGTTGTTGACCAAACCTTAGAGGACGGAGAGATGGGCGTACTCTTCATCGATCCCCTCCTCAAAATCTCCTTCTCCGA
>JAZFSF010000323.1:0-2006 GCA_036446055.1 Bathyarchaeia archaeon
ATCATATTTTACTGGTAAATTCGGGTGCGAATCCCGTTTCCCAGTTATTTTTAGAATTAAGTTCTTGAAAAAGGGGGGTTTGGGATTAAATTTTAGTTCCAAACCCAAACCCAATAATATGCTTGAATCGAGGAATGCGCGCGCTTATGAAAAAAAAAACGCATTATTGGGATAATCATCCTTGAGGTATGAGAATAAAGCATATATTATTTGACTCTTATTCACTTTGTTGGTTTCTATGGCTAAATGGAGATGCACCATCTGCGGTTATATCTACGATGAGGATTATATCTACGATGACAAGAAAAATGTGAGGTTTGAAGATCTTCCTTCAGACTGGGCTTGTCCTATGTGTGCTGCATCCAAATCAGCTTTCGTGTTGATGGAGTAAAAACGAGGGCGCGCAGACAGGTCTTCGTCGCCGATAACCCCTCACTCATCGATAGCGCGTACTAAGATTACTTGGTCCGACGCTTGGATATTCACTGGAGATGACGAAAAAACAGACCCACTTTGGCACTGAGAAGCACATGCTAACTTTATACTTTATATTATCAATATTTTGTAAACCGTTAGCGCGCGCATTTATTTCTCAAAAAGTCTTGGCCTCCACTTGGATTGCCAAGACCTCCACCCCGTCTTCACGAAGCTCTCCCGCTCCTTGGGATCTTCCTTCACCCACTTGAATAGCTGCATAAACCGATGAGTTCCTGAGGGCACGTTCACTATCGTCCCCGGTGGCACCCCGATTTTCATCAATTCCTTCCTGAACCTCTCCTCGACGAGTCCTTGACACGGTCCATCGATCGTTCTCCGCACTACCATCCATCCATTCTGGCGCAACCATCTGGCTGCGTGGTTCAACACATACCCCGTACACATGGCAACCTGATAAAATCGTTTGTCGACCCTCAGGTCGCCTAGAATCTTGTTCATTGCTCTTCGTGCTTTGACCTGATAATCCTTTCTGGTGAAGGCCTCGCCCTGAAAATGTTCGACTGCGACCTCCGTCCACCGGAACTCCTCAGTCAAGGGGTTGTATCCTCCGATGATTACGCCGCCGACTAGGTCTCCCCAACCCGCGTCGTCTACCTCAATCTGAGGATAGAACGTGGTTTCTCCATCATTTAGCATCTGCAACTAGACGTATCCTCCTGTTTTGGGGTTTCCGAGTGAGACTTCACGATACGATTTCGTGTGAAGAGTAAATCTGATTGGCTTTATAGGCTTTTTCAGGTTATAACCCTCTTCAACTCCTGAAGATAGGTTTGTAGCTAGCTTTAGAAGAGGGTCGAAAAATCCGATTTCTTTCAGGTATAGCTAGCTAATCATTAAGATGACTTTTAAGCTTCCAAAGCCAAGCTTCTTCCAAGTTCTCGACAGGCCTTTAATTCCTCCATTGAAGGCGTCTTCTCAGCTACTACGCCATCTGCCACTTTCTTCAGTCCGTAGTATCCAAAGAATCTCTCGATGTCTTCAAGGGCCTTCCTCACTCCAGCATTCTCGGATGTGAATGCTACGACTGGCTTTCCCGCGACTTTTTCGCGAACTTTCCAAGCCCTGTCGAAGAACTCTCTCAGTGCCCCTGCCATGCTCCCAAAAGTATTCGGCGCCCCGAAGGCAATAGCATCAGCTGATGCAAAGTCTTCCAGCGATACTTGAGCCACTTTCTTGAGAATTACCTCGACACCTTCAACCGCTTTAGCGCCTTCTGCAACGGCTTCAGCCATTTTCTCTGTGTTTCCAGTAAAAGTATGATATATTAACAAAACGCTGGGCATAAAACCAACTCCCATTTCTTTCTACTATAAAACATAGAATTACAATTTAATATAGATTTACTGCGCGCGCGCTAACGTACACCAGTGGAGACATCAACCCCCAAACTCCACGCCCCTTCATTTTTTAGTACGTCTTAGTCGAGACAGATTCGACAGTTGGCTGTACCGACGAGCAATCTCATGGATGATTTACTCATCCAGTATTACCAACAATTACAAACAAAG
>JAZFSF010000324.1:0-3758 GCA_036446055.1 Bathyarchaeia archaeon
AACTGACTCCACCTTACTCGCGTGTGCCTCCTTAAAGGAGGATATAAAGTCGGCTAGGTTACTCTTTGACACCGAGCCTCTTCTCCTTCACTATTTGATCCTGGAGCTCCATCATGCCGTGGATGATTGCCTCGGGCCTCGGTGGACATCCTGGGATATACACGTCGACGGGGACGTACTTGTCTATCTCTACGATCGCGTACGAGTCGTAGAATGGACCTTTGCCCGTCGGGCATGCTCCGACCGCGACAACGTATTTCGGTTCACCCATCTGCTCGTACAGGAACTTGACTCTTTCAGCCATCTTCCTTGAGACGATTCCCACGACCATGATGCAGTTGCACTGCCTAACGCTCGCGAACGGGAGGACTCCAAGCCTCTCCATATCGAACCGAGCTCCTGAGACCTGCATAAACTCTGGACTGCAGCAGCCAGTTACAAGGTGGATAGGCCAGATCGAGTATTTCCTAGACCAACCGTCGATAAAGTCTATGAGCTTGTATGCCAAGGTTGCGCCGGGCACGTTTTCTAATATCCTGCTTATCTGCTCCTCGTTTTCCATCAGTTCACCAGCTTGTCCTTCTCGACCAGGAAATACGCGATCCCGGTGAAGATTATGAAAGTGTAGAGAGCTATGATCGAGACCAACTCAGCATTCATCTGAAATGAGAGAGCCGAGGTTAGGATCATCCATGCGAATGCGTCAAGCGCAAAGAAAGCAACGGCGTACCCGAAATAACGGGAGATCCCCGTTAACCGGAACGACCTGGCCTCCCCGAATGGTTCATTGCCACATTCATATGTCGTGTTCTTGATCTTGTTTGGCCTTTTCGGGCTAACCAGTCTAGAAGCGATAACCGCGAAGGCGAGGAACCCGAAATCAATTAGGGCGAACGCCCAGAAAGCTTCAGAGCCACTAATTTGATACAATTCATATCCCCCGTAGAATTGTTTCAATTATTGAGAACGATTCAACCATGATGGCTGTTTATCCACTTAGAGGATAAAAATATTGCTAGTAGAAAAAAATCGAAAGTTCCTAGCCAATTTCTCCGTTTGAATATGCTCTATTGTATATAATGATCAAATTAGTTGGATGGTTTTTTTAGTTTATGAAGATAAAATAATTGATGGAAACATTGTGTATAATAAAGAAGCATTATTCCTTACATATGATATAATACCAAAAATATAAACAAACAAATTGTAATTAATATGTTGGAATAATATACATTATGTATAATTTTAAGGAAGGGTTTTAATATATCGTAGAGATAAATTTAGTCTAGGTCTAGACCTTACAGCAAGGTTGTACCTCAAAAAAAGACCTGATGTTGGGAACTTCCCTAATCTTGAATCGGTTCCCAACATTTTCTTTTGATTAAAAAGAAAATCATGCGTTTGGTAAAAAAAATCCAGGCTAGTATGGGCCGACGATGGGTTTTCCCAGTATCTCGACCTCGATAAAGTTGACACAATGGTAGTACCTGAAGTCATCGATATTTCGCTCAAGGATTTCATCGGATTCGCCGTAAATCAGTACGCGGAGATTTGATTTTCCCATTGCCTTGAACCCCATAAGCACCCAAGGCAATGAGTTGAGTTTGAGCATGCACTCTTCCCAGTCGGCCTCGCTTTTTACTTCCAGGCCGAGCATTGCCATCTTGCCGCCCTGATTCTTTATGTTCGGCCTCGCGGACAGTATGAGGAGCTCCTGGGAGAGCATCTTGTCCATCCTATGTTTCACTGTTACACGCGAGATCCCCAGATTTTCAGCTATCTGGGTATAGGGCATCCTCGGGTCCTGTCTGAGAAGTTTCATTATGCTCAGGTCCATGTCATCAAGCGCCATTTAATGCTAGGATATACACTTCTCATATATTTGGCTTTACAATATGATCAGTCTGTTCAGTTAAAAAAATTAAAAAAGGATAATGATCGCCTTAGGTTACTAGCTATATTTCTGCCCAGACCGAAGTCTCGCCTAGCACGTATTCCGTACCTTCACCGTGGCGCACGCGCCACGTGGCACTTTGCACAGTTGCCCAGATCCCCTGGATCCAACACATTTCCAAAGTCGTATACACTGCCATGGTAACCATAGATTACATATGGCTCGTTTCCTTCCTCGCCGATGTGGATCCTATGGATCATCACCTTCAGGTCAATGGTTGTCGGGAGCAGTGCCTCTACTGGACGTATCACTTCGTCTGTCTCGCCTGGAACGTGGCATGTTGCACAGTACTCATCACTTCTACGGTTTCCGCCATGGAGGTACAGGTTCTCGTGGTATGCGTCATAGTTCTTCTGAGAGACTATGGGTCTCCTTGGAACCGCAACCGCGTCAATCACAGCAATAGCATAGACCTCGTTCATAGTGAGATCGCGTATAATCGCGCCGCGCGCGTCCGGTTAGGACACACGGTATGATGTATAAAACGGTTTAGAGCCAAAGAGTAACCAAAAAATAAATATTGTGCAATCAAATGTTTTTTCAGGTTCAGTTTTAAAGGATAATTAAATTTCTACTATTTTGTAAAAAAGGGACACATATTGTTCTACATATAGGTAATTTTGTCCTATACCATTGTAACTATGTCACATTTTTTGGGCATCTCGGCGTATTATATAAATAGGCGAGCCAGCAGGGAATAAGCGATCACTTTGCCAACGGTAAGACATATAGAGATCTTTGAAGGTATGTCGAAGGGAAAACAAATTGCTTTCACCCTACTGCTAATGTACCTAGCGCTTATAGCAACCAACCAAACAACAATCGTTAATGCCGAATCACAGGAGGAATACAAGGGCCCAGGATACTGTGTTGAATGTCATTCCTCACAGGTAAGGGAGTACTCTCAGTCAGCACACACCAAAGGATACTCGAATGAGAACTTTCAGAAGGTGTGGACCGATCTAGGATCAACAGAGGAATGTCTTGAATGCCATACAACTGGTTTTGATAAGGTCACCGAAACATACGCTCTGACTGAGGTTCAGTGTGAGGCATGCCACGGGCCAGGGGACACGATGAAGAGAGATACGTCCCCTGAACTATGTGGGAAATGCCATACAGGACCTTACCCAACATTTGATGAGTGGGTCGAGAGCGGACCGAGCCACGGAACCGCCGACTGCTTAACCTGTCATAACGAACACACATCGGAGCTGGAGTTCGAAACACCCGATGAGACATGCGGCCAGTGCCATGATTCACACGTCATTCAAGTGGATGAGTCAACACACGGGCTGAACGATGTCGGATGTGTAGACTGCCACATGGTTATCGAGGAGGCTGATTTCTATCAAGGAATCCAGGCTGAGACAGGCCACAGCTTCAACCCTAAAGAACATGAACTAGACTGTACAAGCTGTCACGACAGACCTTTAGAGAAACATGATGTATTAGGAAAGAAGGCCACCGCGTGCTTAAGTTGTCACGGGGACATCCATGAACTGAAACTTGAGTTAGTGAATAGGGATACATACGACAACGACGAGTCGGTTGCGCTGTGCGCTCAATGCCACAACGAGAGGTACACCGACTGGTCTGAAGGGACTCACGGAGCATACGACAACTCGAAGGCGGTCTGCACACAGTGCCACGACCCTCACATACCAATAATAAACAACATACCAACACTTGCATCCATACCCGCGAGGGAGCCGGACGAGCCGGCCCCAATAATCTACAAGATAGCGTTTGTGGTGGTCCTGCAGATACTTGCATTCTCGGTATGGATCTTAAGGAGGTACGG
>JAZFSF010000325.1:0-6324 GCA_036446055.1 Bathyarchaeia archaeon
TTAATCATAAAGATTTTATCATCTAAGTCCCCTAGATACGAATACATGGTCCTTAGAATCACAGTTGGATAGCTTATTGTTGGCAAATTGCACAATACACCGATAATCTTTTCAGGGAGTTCTCTTCGCTCCACAAGTTCTTTTGAAAACTCGGTTAGTTCAGACTTCGTGGGTAAGTACCCGCTTATCAGAAGAAACACTACTTCTTCGAAGGACGTGTGTCGTGCTAAATCATGGATGTTATAGCCTCTATACTCAAGTATGCCCTTTACGCCATCTATTCTTGAAATATCTGACTCTAACGCGACAACGCCTCGTAACCCATTTTTTATAGACATCTCAGTTTTCCTTATGCCTTATGTGATTATTGAAATTGTTAGTATGAATGCAATCCTTTTATTTATTATTTTACGATGTCAAGACTCCTGTTAACTGATAGTTACTTTGAGAAAAGTTCAACACGTTCATCAAGAAGATTCATATTCACTTTATTCTCTTGAGTGTCACAATAAAGTAATTTATATGACTTCTTCAATTATTTTAATAAAATATAGTGAGTGATTTGTAACTTGAGTAGCATTTGGATTGTTAGGGATTATATTCGCTGTACTGGTTGCCAACGATGTGAAATAGTTTGCAGCCTTAATCATGAGGATCGGATTTGGCCTGAAGCGTCTCGAATACGAGTTTTCATGCCTTTTCCAGGCGTTGAAGTACCTCATCTCTGTTCACAATGTGACGACTCTCCCTGTGTGGAAGCCTGTCCCGTCGATGCGCTTTCTGTTGACTCGCAAACTGGCGCAATAATCGTCGATGAAGGGGTGTGTACTTCGTGCAGTCTTTGTATCAAAAAGTGTCCGGGGACCGTTCCGTTCCTTCATCCGGACTCCAACAAAGCTGTAATCTGCGATTTGTGTGGTGGAGACCCAGAGTGCGTAAAAGTCTGTGTGGAAGCAGGGTATGACGCCTTGCGTCTTGTTAATGAGAACGTTGGAGCCCAAAAGAGGGTCCATTCCATCAATCCCTACGTCCTAGCAAAGGATCTTGCAGTGAACCTTTTTGGGGAAAAGGGTGAGGAGGTTATATAATATGCCGAGAGGATACACTGGCAAGTTTCTCGATGTCGATCTAACACATGAGAAGATTCAAGATATTACAATACCAGAAAAAGTTCTGTACCAATACTTAGGAGGACGTGGCTTAGCCGCTAAGATTCTTTGGGATCGCCTTGGAAAAAAGTGGTCAACAGTCGATCCATTGGGACCCGAAAATATCTTAACGGTCTTAACGGGACCACTCACGGCGATTCATCCAGGTGCGCGGATTTGTGTCTCTGGGAAGTCGCCGCTAAGCAATGGTACGGTTGGCTCCACTGCGGGCTCAGAGTTTTCTATGGAATTGAAGTGTGCAGGATATGACGGTATTTTCGTCACTGGAAAAGCCAGCAACCCAATATACCTCCTCGTCACCGACCACCAAGCGGAAATACGCGATGCCTCCCACGTCTGGGGGAAACTCGGTGAAGAGACAATCAAAATCTTGAACGCTGAGGTACGGGAGGAATTGGGTAAACGGAAACCGAATATCGGCTTATGGCGACAACCAGGCATGATTTATGTGGGGCCTGCAGGTGAAAACTTGATGCGTAACGCTGCAGTTTTAACTAAACTAACCCACGCTGCCGGGTACGGCGGGTATGGGGCGGTGATGGGTTCTAAAAATCTTAAGGCGGTGGTTACCAAAGGACGAGGTCCTCTTCCAGAGGTTGCCGCGCCAAAGGCTATGGAAATTATGTTGCAGCGATGCCATAAACGTTTAATCTCGATGGATCGAATGCGTCGATGGGGCACTGGCTACGTGGGCTGGTATTTTGGAGCAGTCACGAGTTCGGAGCCGGTTAGAAATTGGCAAGAAGAATGGCATGACGAGAAAAGCATGGCTGGACCCAGATACAGCGCTCGCTTCTGGGTGAAGCCTTATTGGGCGGATTTCAACTGTTCACGTAGTTGTATGAAAATCTCCTGCATTAAGTCAGGACGCTGGAAAGGAGATATCACCTATTTACCTGACTATGAGCTGGAAGCCTATTGTGGCACGAACCTTGGTATCTTCAATCCCGAAGACAACATCCATATCAGCGCCCTCGTCGACAACCTTGGTATGTCTGGAATCAATGGACCCAACACCATGGGTTTTGCTGCTGAGCTCTATCAACGCGGCATCTTGACAAAAGAAGATTTCGGATTCGAGTTGAAGTGGGGTGACACTGAAGCCTTTACCAAACTCGCGTGGTTAATCGTTAACCGTGAGAAAATAGGTGACATCTTGGCAGAAGGCACTTATCGCGCAGCTCAAAAAATCAGTAAATTGAAAGGCGTCGATGTGATGCCTTACGTCGTCCACGTTAAAGGCATCGAAATCGGTGCTCACGGCACACGAAGCAACTTAGACTTCACTAAAGACATCGCGTACGCCGCGTCCGTGCAGGGCGGTGATCACACTGCTATCGTGAACGACGGTTATAACGATCTCTCGAGCGTCTTTATGGATTCTGCAGTCTTCTGCTCGTTTTGCGCCGTCCACGACCTCATGTGGGACTTCGCTCAAGTCGTGACCGGATGGGACCTGACAAAGGATAACTGGTGTACTAACCAAGGACAAAGAATCGTTACACTCCAAAGGACACTTTTGCTACTAGGTGGACCCGACGTCTTTTGGGATCCCGATAAAGATGACGATAACCCACCGCGATTCTATGAGCCACTACCGACGGGGCCCTACGCTGGGAAGACAACTGACAAGGCATTCGTTGACCAAAAGAAACAGGATTACTATGCTGCTTCAGGCTGGGATAATCGAGGTATTCCAACGACCGACACCCTTAAACGGCTTGATTTGACAGATCTGGAGAAGACGGTTAAAGGTTTGAGAAAATAACCGCTCTCCCCCACTTTTTTCTCTATATTGTATCTGACTATTGAACAGGCAACACGTGACGTCATCGCTTTATCTGGCGTATTCACAAGAGTCGTTGAACCATGTTTTTGTTCAAGAAATAATCTGTCTAACGATTCACTCATACGTGTTTAGAGCTTCCTTTTTTCTCTTCAGACGCTTGACTTCACTATCCTCTATGAAGCTTATAACGAGAAAACAGTTCATCAATATCTTAAATAAGATGATTTGCAGACTTAAAACTGACCGAAGATGATAGATATTACCCACTTGATGAAATATAACCAATACCTACGACACGCGTACTTTGACGTGCTTAAAGTGCTTCCTTGGGACGAATTTGTGAAGGATAAGGATGCTAGTTTCGGTTCTCTGAGAAATATTTTCTTACATTGTATTGCTGTGTTTGATTTTGCGAATCGTCTCATACAAGAAGGCGAAAATACATTCACACGAATCAATTACGAAGACTACAATACGGTTGAGAAGATTCAACAATATATGGAAAGCGTAGAATCTAAACTCAATATTTATTTGAGTAGAATCACAGCTGATGAGCTAACACGAAAAATAACAAGAAAATATCGCTCGGGAGCAACGACAACTTCAACAGTAGAAGATTACCTCTTTCATTTCTTTCAAGAGGAAACGCATCATCGGGGAGAATTCATAGCCTTGTTATGGCAAATGAATGTTACTCCACCCCATGTGGGATGGATTCAATATATCCATCAACAGACGGGGTGAACCCATATGATTATAGACTCTAAACAAGCTGAACGTGCTGCGTTATTGGGTGTCGCTAATCTGATGGTAGCGGCAGCGAGAACCGCACCCAAAGCAAAAGGAGAAGACAGCATTAAGACCTCTATCTTAACAGATCAAGACAAAGACGCGTTGGCCACGGTTATGGAAGAGATGGGAAGGACACGGGATGCAGAGAACGTGAAACGTTCTGGAGCCGTCGTCTTAATCGGGGTTGAATGTGGTGACTTAAGTGCGTCGTGGTGGCCTTTTAAAGCCAAACTCATAGATTTGGGAATCGCCATTGGGTCTGCTGTAAAAGTCGCTAGTGACCTAAACGTCGATAACAGGATAATGTACAGCATTGGTTTAGCTGCCATGAAAATGGGATTATTACACGCGGACGAGATTCAGGGGATACCTCTCTCTATTACGGGAAAAAACATATTTTTTGACCGAAAAACCCCTTAAACAACTACCTCTTTTCCAATAAACAGCAAACATCATTCCCCATTTTTCTTATAAGCAAGCTAATTAACTATACGTATTTATCGAGAAGCGATTCTTTTTCTACCCCGTAGATCCTTGCTTATGTGACTTAGAACTCTTTATGAAATATCGGGTTTTAGATTTAACTGGTTTGAAAGTTTCGATAATGTGTCTGTCCATCGATTCCCACTTTAGCGTTGAGTTCAAGAGAGGCATCTTTACTCACAGTTTCTAGATATTGTTTTGGAGAACTTATGCTTAAGGGCGTCAATGCGTTCTTCCTTGAGAGGGTTGAGTCCGGGAGCTTTTAGTCAGTAGACATCAACATAGAACTTCAGAATGGCCAGTCCCAGAACGGAGATGGCTATTGACACGTAGAAGATGGCATCGAACCCGAAGGAAGATGCCACTATTCCGGCTAATACGGGGGCAACGGCTCCCATCAAACTGCCTGGAAGGAAGTAAAGCGCGTACCCTAATCCTCGATGTCTTCTGGGGGAGAGTTTCGCCATAATAGACGATCTCGCAGCTATGACAAGGGTGTTACAGAAGCCGGATGCGGCGTACATACCAGTGAACCACATCGCGTTTGGCACGACAATCGAAAGACCAAGGAATAGGTAGCTGAACGCAAGAATGCGGAGCAGCCACCTTTTCTCGCCCACCCTTGCGCCATATTCCCTCCGAGAGGGGCTGCGAGAAACCCCAACAACATTCTGCTGCTAGCTACCAAATTTGCGAGAGCGATGCTCATTTGCTTAACGTCCTGTAAATACAGCACAATGAACGTGGTGATCATCGATCCCGCCATCATCCTGAGTCCCGAAAAAACGAGAAACATTACCAGATTGGACGTTAGTAGGGAACTGGGGTCACAAGCGTCCGCTTTTACCATGGCCTTCTCCTCATCGACTGGATTCTCATCCACTTTTTTGATGAAGACCGTCGACGCGATTCCTAAGTTCATGGGCCACGCCAAGAAAAAATAAACCTGGCGCCACTCGAAGGCTAAGAGTCCAATGAAGATGCTGACCACCAAGGGTCCCAGGGCGTGACCCAGCGTCCCACCTGCGCCGTGTATTCCCAAAGCCTTGGATAGGTTTTTGGACGTGAATAGTTTCGTTGTATAACTGTACGAGGCGGGGTGGTAAATCGTTGTGTTGACGTAGACGAGGCAGATGGCGACTATAAACATGAGGGGATTAACGGCTTGACTCGCAAGGAAGGCTCCCAGCGTCGCGACGGCGAAACTAATGATAATCATCTTCTTTGAGCCGATTCTGTCGGAGAGCAATCCTGTAGGGATAGCGAGAATAGCTTGGCAAAGGGGAGGAATAGCTGCGTTGATGCCTAGATGTTGCAGCGTCAAACTGAATTCGTCTCGTAATACCGAGAAGACGGCGGTGTGAATTCCCCCAAAAACGTGCGTGAGTACATGGTCAGCGTCATCACTAGTAGACCGTAGCTGAAGATAGTTGCAGCCTTACCCCCTTTCGACTGCTCCATCACCACATCTTCTGCAGAAACTCTTTAGTGGTCTTCAAATGCCTATACACTTCCTCTTTATGACTACGATACAATGTGTTTAGAGGCAGTACTAGCTAGATGGTTCGCTCTGAAACACCTAAAGAGACTCTGCAAATAAGGTTTCTAGATACATATTCGACCTTCGTAAGTGAATTATCTCCAACACTCGTACAATTTGATTCACGGGGGTTTAAATGGCTGGTTCAGACAGAGACGTATCGGCTCAAAACTGTCTTGGAGTACGAATTGCTGGCTGCCGTTCCTTGTTTCAAGGCGTCATCCATCCATTGTAATCAAGTGTTGACAACGGTCGATACAGTACTGTTTCCTGATTGAACAGGAAGAACCTCTCCCACTCACATTTACGGCCCCTGCTACTCGACTCGATTTAAAAAAATCTGCAAGGAGGATAAAATTAATATGGAACAAAAAGGCGCTGTGGAAGGCTTATCGTCTTTAGCGATTCAAGTGGATGAAAACGGACAGGTTCACTCCTTTACTGACTCAAATGCGACGTGGAAGTTCGTGGACCCAATAACTGTCATTGACTTAGTTGATAAGTACAACGACCTTTTAGCCGAAACAACGGAGGGCTTGACTTCTGTGGTG
>JAZFSF010000326.1:0-3220 GCA_036446055.1 Bathyarchaeia archaeon
AAATTATTATATTTTACTACACGCGATTTTATTGGTTTTGGTTTAATTGATCCATTAATGAATGATCATCTAATAGAGGATGTCAGTTGTGACGGGGTTAATATCCCTCTTTATGTTTGGCATAGAAAGTTTGAGTCCATACCTACCAACATCCTTTTCAATGATGAAAATCGACTCAATTCGTTTGCGGTTCGGCTAGCATACTTATGTGGCCAACACATATCGATTGCGCAACCAATGCTCGATGCATCCCTGCCAGATGGAAGCCGGATCCAACTCACCTTCGGAAGGGAGGTTACTCAACGTGGATCTACATTCACTATTCGAAGATTTCGTTCAGATCCAATGACGATTACGGATTTGATGTTGTTTAAAACCCTCTCCCCGGAAATGGGGGCGTACTTTTGGTATGTGATTGAGAATCGGTCCTCAGTTTTAGTCACGGGGGGGATCGCTTCAGGAAAGACTACAATTCTCAATTGTCTTTCAATGTTCATTAAACCCAACATGAAAGTTGTATCAATTGAAGACACTCCTGAACTGAACCTGCCTCATGAGAATTGGATCGCGTCAAAGACACGCCTCAGCTTTGGTTTCAGTGCTCAAAGTAACGCAATCACATTGTTTGACCTGTTAAAGGCTGCGGTTCGGCAAAGACCGGATTTCATCATAGTTGGTGAAATCCGTGGTGCAGAAGCCTACACCCTTTTCCAAGCCATGGGTACAGGACACCTCGGTATGTCTACAATGCATGCTGATTCGGTTGATGGTGCTGTTTATCGTTTAGAGTCTGAACCTATGAATATTCCAAGGACCTTGATTGCTGGCGTAGACGTTGTTACTGTTCAAAGGAGACTAACGCGTGAGGGAAAGCCGATACGAAGGACTTTAGCAACGGTTGAAATGGTTGGGTTAGATCCTCGCTCTCGAGAGATCTTGACTAATGATATTTACTCGTATAATGCGAAGACTGACCAGTTCAAATATAGTGGTCGAAGCTACCTTTTGGAGCGGATTGCGAAAAGGCGAGGGCTTTCTATGGATGATGTGCAGGAAGATTTGGAGCGTAGAAAAACAGTTTTAGCATGGTTGGTGAAATGTAATATTCGACATTTCAATGATGTCTCTGCTATCATCAGGGAATATTATGCGGATCCTGAATCCGTTTTTGAGAGAGCAAAAAAGGAAGTGATAACACATGGATATGAAAAAGAGATTTCTCCTTTTTAGTTATAAGTTCAGTAAAATATCTTTAGGGCGAAAGACTACAATCGCTAGCCTCTTTACTGATTTGAGTACCAGTTTAGGAAAAGCGGGTCTAAGGATCAGTTTTAAAGCATATGTGGGCTTACTCTCTGTGACTTCCATCATCGTTGGTGTAGGAACGCTTGGTGGGGTATTTTTAATATTAACTCTGTTTGGTAATCCTATTTTTGTAGCGACTTTGTTTTCTTTTGGCTTCGGCCTCTTGGGGGCTACATTTACAACTGCAATCTTTTACTTTTATCCCAAGCTTATGGCATCTTCTCTAGCAAACAAAATTGACGCCAACATTCCCCACATCGCTAATTACATGTCCATCTTAGCCAGTGCAGGAGTGACACCTGAGAAGATGTTTCATTCATTAGCGCGGGCGGGGAAAGATCTTCAAGTAGAAAGGGAGGCTAAAATGGTCGTCAGGGATATTGAGCTCATGGGCGTCGATCTCTTTACGGCTTTGCGTACGGCCTCTGATAAAACGTCATCAAAGAAGTTGGGCGGCTTATTCGAAGGCATTATTGCTAGTGCACACTCTGGAGGTGATTTATCAGGTTATCTGCGGAATCTCTCAGCACGATACATGAAAGAGAAACGTATTCAGCTTACACAATTCCTTGACACTCTCGCAGTTATCTCTGAGGTTTACATTACCTTCATGGTCGCTGCGCCTCTACTGCTAATTGTGATGTTGTCTGTTCTCTCCTTTTTGGGGGGAGGAATCGGTTCGTTGGATCCTATTATGATTCTGTATCTCATGGCTTACATCGGGTTGCCAATAGGCGTCACCTTCATCCTAATAATGCTTGACGCTATTATTCCACCATGGTGATTATATGCCAAAAATCTCAAAAAAAATTAGAACAATCTCGGGAATAGCTTCACTGGCTGGTGCAGTTACTATCATCCTTGTCTCAGCTTTTATGTTCATGGATCAACTGAACCACTTTTTGTTCATTGGCTTACTTGTTGGTTTTGTCCCTATTGCAGTCCTTGATCAGATGAATCAGAGTTGGCAGGCAGCGGTCAATGATAAGTTACCCCAGTTAGTGCGGGATCTTTCCGAATCACAAGAAACTGGCCAAACGTTTATCAAGGCTCTAGATGAGGCGACGAAGATCAAATATGGACCCTTATCAGATGAGGTGAAGAAAGTTTCGGTTCAGATGTCATGGGGTTCCTCTCTTGAAAAAGCATTAAGCCACTTCGCTGAACGAATTAACACATTACCTGCACGGCGATTCTGTATTCTTGTGATTGAGGCTATGCGAACCGGGGGACGTATCCGAAAAGTCTTCAGCATGACCGCAGAGTCTATGGAGGAGACTTTGCAATTAAGTAAGGAACGAGAATCTCAGATGCGCCCATATATCATCATAATATATGCTGCCTTTTTCGTCTTTCTCTTCACAACGATACAACTTCTGCAGTCGTTCTTCGTTCCGCTAGCTGAAATTGATATTGTCGGCTTTATGACCCCGCTTGGCAGTGGAGAAATGTTTCACACCTTTTTCTTTCATATGATGACGATCCAATCCGTCTTAGGAGGACTCGTCGCAGGGAAAGTCGGTAATGGTCGCATTATCAGCGGATTGAAACACGCCATCATCATGATGATCGCAGGGTACGTCGCATATGAAATCGTAATCTAGTTGATTTACCATGAAGAATCAAACATTAAAATCTTTAAAAAATCGAAGCGGTGTAAGCCACATTTTAAGTAATGTCTTAATGCTGCTTGTCATTATCATCGCCTCATCTGTGGCCTTTTCCTACGTTGCCAACTACGTCGGCGATTATCAAAGTGGTCGCGGTGCAGTTTTACTCCAGCGGCTCCTCTTTGAGGATGTCTGGTTCAAAGATAACCAAATCATCATAACAATATATAACTACGGAAAAGTCAGTGGTAATGTCACATCAGTCTTCATCGATTATCGCTTATACACCATCGCTGATCCGCCAG
>JAZFSF010000327.1:0-5017 GCA_036446055.1 Bathyarchaeia archaeon
GTCATAACTGTAGAACATAATAACAAAACTTAACAAAATGTTGTAGATAATGGTTAAATTATAACCTTTTTCTCAATTGACTCGTGTCTCTTTCTGAGTTCGTTCTGTGTCTAGATAAACATTCTTACTTAGCGCGCGCCTCAAAGGCTCAACTTTTTTTATCGCTTAAATTTTATTAAGCCATCTGGCCTTTCTCTGTATGATGAAACGAGGCGTGTATGGATTATTTTAGAGCGTATAAGTCCATAACCTCCATGAGTTATGCGTGTGCGCGCAACATAGACCTAAATTTGGTCTCAAGAAAGTTCGGGTCTTGAAACACTCCCGAAACACTTTTGAGTGCATGCGCTTCACTAAAAAAACAGAATTAAATACGATTACCGTTCATATTCTATCTATTGGATGTGATAATTATTGGAAGATGTTGTTGCTCTTGTGAAACATGAAGGCGATCTCAGTGTGGGTTCACGGTCTAAGACTCTAAAAAAAGCAATCGATTTGATTGGTGGTTTTGGGAGCTTGAAATCTCCTTTCATCATCAAGCCTAATCTCGTTACGCATCCTTCAAGGGATGTTACTGGATTCGCATGCACCAAGGTGGAGATGGTTGAAGCATTATTAGGACTCGTTTTACAGGAACATAAAAGTCTTTCAATTAAGATTGTTGAGTCCAATAGTGTGTCAAAATTTGCTGACGAAGAAACCTTTGAAGGATATGGTTACAAAGGTCTTGAAGAGAGATTAAAGAAAGAAGGCTTCGACATTTCATTAGTTAACCTTAGTGATCCGCCTTTGAGTAAAATAAAATTTGATGGGCTTTACTTTAAAGAACTTGAATTACACCGATTGTTAATTGAATCGAATTATTTCGCTTCTGTTGCCGTGGCTAAAACTCATCCTTTAGCTAACGTAACTGGTGTCATCAAAAATCTCTTTGGTCTTCTACCAAGGAAAAATAAACCGTTTTATCACTCCCATATTAATGATGTGATCATTGATTTAAACAGATTTGTAAAACCAGATCTGTGTATAGTTGATGTGATAGTGGGTATGGAGGGTGTAGAGCGAGGAAGAACCAGGAGAGTTAATGCTCTAATAGTAGGAAAAAAACCTGTTTCGGTGGATGCGACAATGGCTAGGATCATGGGTTTTCAGCCTGAAAGAATCCGTCACCTGGTAATTGGAGAAAAATACGGTCTCGGCACCTTAAATCCAAAAGTTGTTGGGGATAGCATAGATTCATTAACCGTCAAATTTAAGCTTCCATCGACCTTAAGACCGACAGCACTTATCGATTAACACCATCTATGCATTTTCGATAGATTGACAGTAAAACGGTTTGGGATAAAAATTCAGTTTATTTTCTCTAGCTAGCTTCTCAAAAGATTGATCCATCTTGGTAGGGAAGAGTGCTTGGGAGATGTTTCTTTGGTTGATAGGGATATTTTTCGAGTGCTTCCTCGTTGAGTTCGATTCCTAAGCCAGGCTCTGTTGGGATACTGATGAAGCCTTTCTTAACAACTAGTGGGTTGACCAGTATGTCATGGTATCCACGTTCTGCGTGTGTGTGCTCAAATTCTTGGATTAAGAAATTGGGTATGCAAGCATCTAATTGAATACTCACGGCCACGGCTACTGGACCATAGGGATTATGTGGTGCAATGGTTACGTAGTATGCCTCTGCCATGGCAGCAATCTTCTTACATTCTAATATACCTCCTGCGTGACATGGGTCTGGCTGGGCTACGGATACCGCATGTTTCTCTAAAAGTTCTCTAAAGCCATATTTTGTGTAAATTCTTTCTCCACTGGCTATTGGTATTTTCGTGGACCTTGCAACCTCAGCCATCGCATCAACGTTCTCAGGCTGAACAGGCTCTTCAAACCAGAAGATATTGTAAGGTTCAATAGCTTTAGCCATGGATATGGCGGTGGAGGGACTCATATACCCGTGTTCATGAACCAGTAAGGCGATATCGTCACCCACGGCCTCTCTAAGCGTTTCTACAGATTTTACAGCATTTCGAAAATTCTCGGGTGTGAGTGTGCCAAAATGAGGTCCTCCCCATGGACCGAACTTTAAGGCTGAATAACCTTGACGTACAAGGGCAAGTCCATGTTCCGCTAACTCTTCAGGAGTACGTCCGCTTACATGCGTGTAGACGCGTATCTTGTTGCGACAGGGACCGCCTAACAGGTTGTATATGGGCTGATCAAGTTTTTTACCAACGATGTCCCAGAGGGCGTGTTCTATACCGCTGATTGCTGAGAGGATGACAACACCGCCGAGCCAGAAACCTCCTCTGTACATCATCTGCCAGTGGTGTTCGATGTGAAAGGGATTCTTTCCTATGAGGTAGGTTCGAAACTCCTTTATAGCGGTAGCAACGCTTTCCTCCTTTCCCTCAAGAGTTGCATCCCCTATGCCGTAGAGTCCATCATCTGTCTCTACTTTAACAATTACGTAGGTACGTCCGACTTCATGACTTAACAGGTATACCTTAACATCTGTTATTTTCAAAAACAAGACCTCTACTTAAGACAGAAGTAACTTTTCATTTAAATTATATCCTTAGCAAGCCGATAGACGTTAAAAAAAAGTTAGTTAGTGGCTGATGAGTGATGGTTGGTGTTTCAGCCATCTTGTTTATATTTTTCTCTTCGATGCTCTGTGATGTCTTGCTAGGGACCGGACTAAACTCTCAAAAAACCTTGTTTAACTGTTATGAGTGCGTTGCTAGCTAATTGTTGAGTTACGAGGTATAACTATGTCTTTTATACCTCTAATTGTCCTCTTTGCCATTTTTTCTTACTTAAGTGGGAGTTGAGTTCCCAGTCATTAATCTATAGTTTCTCGCTTAACTTGCGTTACAGTGACATGGAACTGGTTAGCTTGGAGCGCTGTTTACTTTTGTTATTTACGATTTCCTTAAAGTCATATATAGAAAACTAAAAAACAGGTAAACATGAGTGGTGTGAGATAACGCATATAATAAAGATGTTATGGGCTTATCGATATTACATTCAATTAGCGTTCCTCAAGCACAATTGCTCGCAGCCAACACGCGTCCAGACCAACCCATTTGAGTACGGTGCCTATATAGAAGACTCGTTGCTTTTTTATTTGGTCTAGATTGATTAATCCTTCGATGATTGGTATGTTATTGAGTTGAAAGACATCGTGACCGTCTGGATTTGAGCCCCAGCTTACTCCTTGGAATCCCCATTGTTTAATGTGTTTATCGATTAAATATTGTTGTGCTTCGGCTGTGAGATATGGCTGTTCTTTATGTGTATAGGGGCTCCGCATGAGTACAATGTCTTGATTCTTCACTGATTCACAGTCCTTTGCGAGAATACTTTGTCCTACGCCATCTATCGGTTTTTTATGCGTGAAGTCGATGACACAACAGGCTCCCAGCCATGTTTCAATGGGAAATTCGGCACAGTTCATACCTCCTTCCTTACCAAAAGGCTGGGTTTTGTCAAAATTGAGGTGAGATGATACCTCGACATGGGTGCCTATATGGGTTTCAGTATAGACGTGATGCATAAAATCGTCGTTTGGTTGATAAATAAACTGGACCAACTCAAGCCTTCGATTTGGTGAAACCGTATCTGTTCTATGGAGATAGCGGTGTTGCACTTTCATGATTCCTGGTTGCATTTCTTCTGTTAAATCAATAATACGGTATTTGCTTAAATCTATCAATGTTTTCCCTCACCTTGTTTAGGTGTTATCAGAATATATGGTTTAATACATTGTTATTATGAATAAAAACTTGATTCGACCAGAAAACCCAGACAGATTCGCCGTCGACATTATTCTGATTAATTAGCTCCATGACATATCGGTTCATCGTTTTTAAACGCTAACTAAGCTCTAAAGCAATTTTTTCACGTTGAATTTTCTCATATGATTTGAAAAATATATCATTCTTTTTGTTTTAGACGTAGTTATATAGCTAGCTTGAAGTTTTATGGGTATTTGTCAACAAACTACTTTTCATGGGGTTTTTTTCCGAAGTACATGAGTTTATAGGGGGCTTGATTAATCCCGTATCCATAGAATGGCTTGTTCTTTGCCATAGGCCATTGCTGCATAATCTCGACTAGTTTGCTTACATCATATAGCTTGCTATAATTAAGCCCAAGGTCGACACCGTAAAGCACGTGAAGGGCTATCGCGGCCTCTTCAAGAGAAGTGTTGCCTGCCCTAGAACCAAGGCCGTTAACACAGCAGTGTATTACCGATGCTCCAGCTTCATAACCAGCCATTAGATTCGCCATCGCAAGGCCGAAGTCATTGTGAGGATGAATCTCTACAGGAATCTTATTTCCCGTTAACTCTATAAACTTACGCACTAGAAATCGAAAAGTCTGAGGTGTGCCGGACCCAGCTGAGTCAGTTATACAGAGGGAGTCAGCCCCTGCTTCTGTCCCTGCCTTCATTATCTGAAGCGAATAGTCTAATTCAGACTCGGTGATTCTAGGGAAAAAGAAGTCTATGATGCAACCTTGTTCCTTAGCATATGTTATGACATCGAAAACCTGGTTGATCCGCTGCTCTACAGTTTGGTTTAGCTGCTGGAGCCTCCCTCGGTTCACAGGTTCCTGAAGAACGATGTTTGACACACCACATTTGAGGGCTTCATCTATGCCTGTACGACCTTCAATCACATTCCTCATTGTGAAAATCCTCGCCTTTAGGCCCATGTTAACGATCTTCTTCAATGTCTCACAGTGTTTTTCCGGAGTATACTTTGATTGTCTCCTGATTACAGAAGCTCTAGACTCAATCTCGATCCTTCGTATGCCTAACTCGGACAGAGCAACGGCGAATTGGACTCTTTCCTTGTCGCTGAAGTCGACGACATGCGCCCCGTCTCTCAGAGTGGCGTCATGGATCTCAACCTTGTCGGGTGGTGTTATACCCTGCCTAACTTCTTCATTCCAATTATATTCACTTACTTCCCAATTATCTGTCTTCCATTTTGACATAAGCGTTCACTATCAA
>JAZFSF010000328.1:0-4803 GCA_036446055.1 Bathyarchaeia archaeon
AGCCTTTGCCGGCTTAGTCCTAGCATCATCTGCTTGTATGACGCGCAAAGATAGAGAACTAATGGAGAGACTTCCTTATGCAGAGGGTATGAGGAACGAGATCATTATCCAGAAGGGTTTAAGGACGGAGTATGATAGAGCCATGACTGTACCGGGAGCGCGATTGGTCGAGGTTGGGAACGAAAAGGAAACCACGCAAAAGAATATAGAGGAAGCGATAAATGAGAGGACGGCTGCGATTCATTTCTTGGCACCAGGAGGAAGGAAGGGCATTGTTCCCTTTGAAGAGATTATCAGTATAGCAAAAGACCATGACGTGCCCGTTATTGTTGACGCTGCAGGACAGGTTTTGCCCCCTGAGAACCTGAAGAAATATATCACTATGGGAGCTGACCTCGTATGTTATGGAGCAAAATACTTTGAGGGCCCCAATTCCGCGGGCATCCTTTGCGGAAGAAAAAACTTAGTGGCAGCTGCTAAGCTTCAGACTTTCGTGGGTTTTGAATCCCAAGGTATTCGTGCCATAGGGAGGGGCATGAAATTGGACAGGCAGGAGGTCATCGGAACTATTGTAGCCTTACAGAGGTGGCTTAATATGGATCATAAGGCTAGACTTCAAGTCCAAAACAGAAGAATTAATTATTTGATAAATGAGCTGAACAAGCTTAAAGGAGTAGAGGCCAAAATATCTGGCGAAAGGATGGGAATTCCAATAAGCGCAGATGTGATATTAGACCAAGAGATACTAGATTTTAAGGCTCAAGAGGTCGTTGAATTCCTCAAGAATGGTGACCCAAGTGTGTGGGTGGGTCTTCGTGAAGTTATAATTGTTATATCTGCTGATACATTCGTTGAAGGGGATGAAGAGGAAATTATCAAAGCATTAAAAGGAGTTATTAACAGACATTAATTTCAATGATTAGCGCTATTCATCACATGTTATAAGCCAACCAGTTTGTCTTTTCACCCTTCAAGGCCTTCGCAAAGAAGGCGAGAACGTTTAGCAGGATATCATAAGGCTATTACTTTGGAGGACCTTTAGAACCTTAGCTTCTTCTTCGCGGATACGATTTCCAAGAGGATTCTAGAGGAAAATCTGGAATGGATATTGAGGATGAGCTTTAAATGGAACTGATGCGGAAACCCGAAACTCGTAAGACAGACGGAGGGGCCGCCATTTGTGAGTAGATGAAACGTCAAGTTTGACCTGAAATGCTCTGCAGCGATTATGAGTCTTGCCCTCAGGTTCCTTTTTAACGAGATAATCTATGAAAACTTTAGGATGGTTACCGAAGAATTTTATGGCGATAGAAAGGACTTACACGCACTCAGGGCAATCACGCTGTTGACCCTAAGCGTCGATTGCTTTTAGGTTGAATGCAGAGCCAAATTCATTGTAGAACCAGACCCGGACATACAATACAAACTCTTGATTGTTCACACTTAATTTTGCCATGAGTGACGAGTTCACCGATATAGCTACGATGATGCTAGATGAAGCCTACAAACTAGTTTAGGAGGGCTTCCACTATGTATCCGATATTGAAAGCGAAATAATCTTTCGAATGAGAAAAAAAAGTGATGTTTAAATTAAACTATTAAGTTAATTTTAGTGTGTTTAGAGTTGGAAAGAAGAAACCCCATTTCAACTGGTATTTTTCTTTTTATCATGTTTATCATGATTTTCTCATCGTTCTTCGGGAGCAGTCCCCTAGTTTTTGTGATCGGTTTAACAGTTGCCATTCTTGCTGTTTTCCTAATTTCTAAGCAGCGCAAAGATTTGCCAGATAAACCAAGTCAACCGGAGTACTTTAGAACGTCTCGTCCGCCCATAAGACCGCTGGATATATCGAATCTCGAGTTGCCGCGATTAGGGCGATGGATAATCATACCCATAGCCATCATAGGCGTCATCGCATTCATCCTCTATCAGAATTGGTGGCTTGATGTCTCCATCTTTCAAACAATATTTAACACAAAGGCCGCCTTAGACTGGTGGAACATCCAATTTCTCAACAATCACTACTTCTACGCGGGCTTAGGCATCGGACTTCTCATAGCTATCAGTGACCCCCGAATATCCATCACACGAGAAATGGATGGAAGTCGGAGGATTTACCTGCACAGCAAGTTCATAGGTGTCGTGAGAATCCTCCGCAGCCAGGTAACACGATATTCAACGGATGGCTCATTCACTTTTCAAATGGAGGAACTGACCTACGATGATAAAGTTTCACTCAAACTGGGGTTGGCCTGGAAAGCCCTCCAATTCCTCATCGGCGCCTTCATCATCGGTCCACCAATTTCGGAAGGATTCGCCCTTCAATACTTAATCATCGCAAAATGGATTGAGACACAACAACTCTCTTGGATAGGCCTACTTCAGAGAACGGCCTCCATCCTTTCCACCCGCCTCTTTACATCAGAAATGCCTACCGGTACTTGGCTCATCGAAAACTCTCCAGTTTTAGAATTTATAACGTGGCTAAAAACGCCCATAACCATATTTTGTGTAATCTGGGGTTTACGGTTTGCTGTTTCCCTTATTTTTGGTTTTCTCAAAGGTGACGTTCCAAAGGTGTTCCGATCAATAGTGTTAATCGGCCTTGCAGCTCTCACACCGATCATCTTACCAATCCCCACTAGCGTCTTTGACGTAACAACGCCATTCTATGTGAGATCCATGGTCATCGGAGAAGTCACTCTGATAGTCTTGGCCATCTTCTTTAGTCTGCGAGAAAATTGGGTTCAACAGTCTGTTAACTATATTTTTCGACGTAAAATCCTTTTAACCGCTATCGTATTGTTGGTTTCCATCAGTGTTTTATCAGGCCCGATTGTCGTGGCTTTTCAATATGCGCCTGCCATGGAAGGAAACTGGAAGAGTTGGGTTTGGGAACCCCAGATTAAGCCTACCGTGGAATACACGCAGTGGGCTACAGGTTTACAAGATATCGTTGAAGACGATTTAGAAGTCGCTCTGAACACTGGGAAAAACCTCGATATTCTCTCTAATATTCGCGTCTTCAATGATGAAGCGGCTAAACTTAGGTTGAAACCTCAAATTGGTGTGAACTGGATGGATATAGAGAACATCGATATAATCTGGTTAAATGAACGGGAGTATTGGGTTTCTGCCCTTAAAATCGTCTTGCCTCCGATACAAGAGGACCCGTGGCGTTCGGAACGCTTGATTGTAACTCATTCAGAACGCATATTAGCTCTTGATGCGGCTTCTGGAGAAATCTTGACTGGACAGTCGGTATTCAACCTCTCGGAACCTGCATCACTTTACTATGGTGAGGGGGGCCTTTTTGAGTCGTCAGACATTATCTACGTGGACATCCCGAATTTTCTCGAGAACCACTTACCAGAATACACGGGTCCACCCACGTATGTTGGTGAGCCTGACTACGTTTTATCGGGCTTCAATCGTTACTGGTTCTTTTCAGGAATGTTTGGGCGAGAAGCACTACGCTGGGACTTTGCCAGAGGCGACCACGGCGAAGAAGTGAAGATGCTGTTTCTTCGAGATGTTCGGGAACGCATTTCTCCCATCCTTTTGCCTGGAATGACGGTTGATGATGACCCCTACTTAGTGTCAGATGGAGAAAACTTGTATTATGCGCTCTACGTCTACATCGACCGAGACATGCCTACCGAATACTTGGATTACCCCGACCATAAAAACGTGTTTTTACGAAATTTTGCCGTCGTCCTCATCAATACTTATGATGGAAGTATCGATGGATACTTCATGTCGGACGAGGAAAATTATGTTCTCGACTTTTATCGATCCATGTATCCTCAATGGAACCAGCCTACACCATCCTGGCTACAACCTCAATTGCGGTATCCCGAATTCCTCCTTGAGCGCCAAATCGACGCAGACAACAAATATCATGTCACCGATCCTGATGTATGGCAAGGAGCAACGGACTTCTTCGAGTTAACTACGGATGCGAGTGGAAACTTCATAGAAGACGTCAGATATGTTGTTTTCAGCTTGAATGAATCCACGTATTGGGCGTCGGTCCGCCTCGTACAGAAGTCTCAAAGTCCAGCATTGAACTTAGCAGCCATGTACGTGGCCCTTAATGGTGAAAGCTTTGGAAACACCTTTCTCTTACGAGGCGGTAACGAAGCCGTTATTGGACCTCAAACCGCCGTAGACGCCATCAGTAATTTCAGTCCCACAAAATCTCTGCTGAGTCTCCACCCCAACTGGGAGCATGGAAACGTTTTGATGTACGTCGTGGATAGTACTCTCCACTACTTTGTCCCCTTTTATGCAGAGACGGAGACCACGCTCGCTCCTGCGATGATGGCGAGTGTCAATGCGTTAACTCAGGACGTGGGGTACTATGTTATCGAGAGCCCTCAAGACGCTAATGAAGTGAGAAGTGGATCGGAGAAAGCCTACTTGGACTTAGTAGGAGTACAGGTTGAGGTGGGAGCAGAAGAACGAAAGAACAATGTTATCGAAACCTTCGAGGACTTGGGGTACACAATTACGACGCCACAGCAAGTCAACGCCAACGTTGATTTCTTAGAAGGCTCTGTTAATTATCGGGAGGAGCTGGACAGACCACAAACCGAGGCTCTTATCACTTCCTACGTTGATGCGTGGGCTAAGCCAAACAATAAGAATGTCATTCTCCTGTGGGAGACAGTGGAAGCAGACGTTAGTGTACTCAACTTTGGAGTGCTAGTAAATAATGGGGGCATCATTGAACTTCACTACATAACAGTAACCTACACATCCGGTTAAGAGAGTCCTCGCCTCCCTTTTTGGCTTTAAAA
>JAZFSF010000329.1:0-3646 GCA_036446055.1 Bathyarchaeia archaeon
GGCTTAGCAAAAGGCCTAGGTGAAGGCGTACGAGAATTTAAGAACGCAACTACGGATTCTTCTGATGATAGTGATGATAGTGAAGACGTTAATAAAAACATCATCGAAATGGCTCGAAAACAGGGAATAACAACTGAAGGAAAAAAAATCACGCAAATACTAAAAGAAATAGACGACCTGAAAACAGAAAAAAGCTAACTCGCGTTAGAACGTATTGTTCCTCCATTAGGCGTTGTTATGTCAAAGAAAGACAATGTAGATATGACCTTTTGGGAACATCTTACAGAATTATTTAAGAAATTACGTAAAGTTTTCGTGGCATTCATTGTCTCGACGATAGTTGTAATGGTAGTGCCCACCAACCTTGACTTCGCAAACTTAGATCTGTCTAATCCCTTCTATCAAACCATTACGACCTATGTGATTCAACACTTTCAAGAACGCTTCTTACCTCCAGGAATAACCCTTATACCACTCAATTTTTTTGCTCCGTTGGAAGTATACTTTTTTATTTCACTTGTGATGGGTGCAGTGGTCGGTTTACCAGTTGCGGCTTATGAACTCTATAATTTCCTTCAGCCAGCTTTACGCAAAAATGAGAAGAGATTTGCCCTTCAATTCATCGCGTCCTTTGTCGCATTATTTTCCTTCGGTCTTTTTTTAGGTTATATGTATGTTGTACCACTCACGTTCAGGACGATGACATTGTTTTCCCAATTACAGAATCTAGAACCAATCTATAACTTCTCAGAGTTCTTTTCTATGGTGGGAACAATTATGTTAGGCTGTGGTTTGATTTTTACCTTTCCCACTTATGTTTATCTACTCGTTAAAGCAAACATCCTGAAAACGGAGCAATTGACAAAAAACCGCAAGTACATGTACGGGCTTCTTTTGATAATTATTGCAGTTCTAGACCCCGATCCCACTCTGATTACAGAGGGCGTGACCTTTATTCCCATCGTTATCCTAATGGAAATAACCATCCTCATTTCAAAGCGAATCGAGAAAAAAAGAGAGACCACAGATTAATTGGTGATGCCAACTCAAATTATGGGGATATCCAGTGGCTTGGCTATGTGAAGAGTATCTCTTCATTTTTATCAGGAATAGACAGAATATTTTTTATCCATCTAATATTCATTCGACAGATTTAAAAAACAGAGTTTAAACGTTAACAGTGATTGCGATATGTCGATAGATTTCTGCGTTGAGAAAATAAATACATATTCTAATACACGAAAGATGGTTGATGAGGCCGTTGCTATCGAGGCTCCAGTTAACATTTTTATAAATGACGAGTATGTGATTACATTGCTTTCTACTCCTGAATTCAAAAAGGAGTTAGCTTTAGGTTGGCTTTACGATGAAGGTGTCTTAGAGTCAACGAATCAACTAAAACAAATCAACATAAACCAAGACAATATCAATATCACAACCAAACATCCTATCCCTGAAGAAAAACTCCGAGTTGTTAGCGTGTCCAGACTGATTACTACGGCATGCGGTCTTTCAGCAAAAAAGTTTTTTGCAATCATGAGCGATTTAGAGCAAAATGTCGTTGAATCTAAGTATTCAGTGAAGGCTGACGCCATTATGAGAATGGTTAATCGACTTAATGAAAGCAAACTCTTTCGTTTGACAGGAGGAGTTCACGAGGCTGCTCTATTTGAGAACGAAAAACTTGTCGCATTTGCCGAAGATGTAGGTCGCCATAATGCAATTGACAAAGTAGTCGGGATAAGTATACAATCGAACGTTAATTTCTCTTATACCGTTCTTGTGAGTTCAGGTCGGCAACCTGCAGACATGGTACTCAAAGCAGCAAGGATGGGGATCCCCATTGTGGTGTCCAAGGCAGCCCCAATCCGATCCGGCATTATCGCCGCAGAAAAAACAGGCATCACTCTCGCATGTTTTGTAAGAAATCCAAAGATGAACGTCTATACTCATCACTACAGAATTATATGAAATCTTTTGACGTAATCAACCATAGACGAAAAGGGTGAAAAAGAGAATAACCTTCTTATCTAAATTAGCGTGTATCCTTATCTTGTGGTGAAAAGTGTGGCAGATAAACTTCTTTCGACAGCAAGACTGATTAAAGACTTTAGAATAACCGTTGATGATGGTAGGGCGCATAGCATTTGCTTAGATCTTCAACCAGATCTTGGGGATGATATGGGGCCTTCAGCCCTTGAGCTTTGTGTAATGAGTTATGTAGGTTGTTTTGTGACAATCTTCGCCTTGACTGCAAAGAAAATGAGGATTCCGATAAAGGACTTGGAAGTTGACGTGGAAGCCATTAATTCTGAGGAAGTGGGTACAATAACCGAAGCCAACTTTGAAATCAGAGTAAACGCTGATGCTTCAGAACAAAGACTTCAGAAGATGGCACGACTGACTTTAGAAAACTGTCCTGTCGGAATACTCTTTAAAAAAGCAGGAGTTAAAATAAACTACACCTTAAAAATAAACAACGAATAAAAAATGAGACACTTGCAACACAGAGACCCTTGATAGTTAATTCGGGAGGAAAGCATATCCTTCCTCCACTGGTTGGTGATCCCGTTCCAAGGATACACCAAAAAGGAATACAACTGTTCCCTCTTGAAACTAACTAAAGCAATGCCGTCGAAATAGTGATAAACACTGTCAACCTAAGTAACTTTCAGCCATTTTTCGCGTGGAGCACCGCATATGAGACATCTATCAGGAGCGCTATTCTCCACAGTGTTACCACAGACCTTACACACGTAGTAGTCGATTTTCGGCATTTCTTCGTTAGACTTCAATGCTTTCAAAGCCTTTTGAAACAGCCCCGCGTGAATTTCTTCAACTTGATTGGCTACGTTGAAGCTCCACTCCGCCTGCTTGTTTTTCTCTTGTCTGGAGACTTCAAGGAATTCGGGATACATTTTCGTGAACTCAAAAGTCTCTCCAGAAATAGCTTCATCCAAATTATTGATCGTCACACCGATTTCTCCCGCTATCCTCAGATGATTCAGTGCATGCACTGTCTCAGCCGTCGCAGCAGCCCTAAATAACGCTGCTATCTGAGGTAATCCTTCAGCCTCAGCCTTTTTCGCGAAGGCTAGGTATCGCCTATTCGCTTGAGACTCCCCCGCAAATGCCGCCTTCAAATTATTTGTTGACTTACTCATGTCGCAAACCCAAGATAATAATATAACGAGATGGTAAATAAACATTAATTTAATGTGATAGAATAACGAAGTAATCTTAACTTTGCTGCTCAGGGATAACTAGCTAACGAGAATGTCTGAGTCAATCAGAACGAGTATATTTTAAGCTCACAATATCCAGAAAAATAATCTGTTACATTGTGTTAATGCTATCCCAAGGGGATGTGCACAATAACTGGCTAGAGGGTTCAATTATCAATATTTATAGGGCTCCTAATGTAATTATCAACGACTCAAACCTTTTCTGATAGCCTAAAACTCTTTCACAAAAAAGAAGCGAAAGCTAGCACGCGCTAATGGGTTGTCAGGCTATAACGAGGGGAATCTTTCGGTTTTAGATGCCTTGGACGAGTTAGGAGAAGCAGACAGCTTCCAAGTGTGGGATCACCTAGATGAGGACGTGAGCCTTGAAGCGATTCAAATGGCGTTGTCACGGTACTACA
>JAZFSF010000330.1:0-4863 GCA_036446055.1 Bathyarchaeia archaeon
CAAACGCTCTCCACGCGTTGGCAGCGAGAGGTCTTTAGTGAAGTAGAGTAACTTGAGTTTCTGCGTGACGAATGAACAACTTGGCTGCAAAACAGTATTTAGGGGCGGAGGGTAAAGCTATTCGTCGAAAGCGCGTTATTTATATGGTCCGCGTATACGTTTGTAATATCAGCGGTTGGTTTCCATGGCGAGAAAAAAATCGTTCGCTATAAACCTCACCAAAGTAGAGGGCGGGGGCGAGTTCCAGTGCCCCAGTTGCAACAGCCTAATCTCACCCGATGATGATTCGGAGAAGACGTACAAGATAATCGAGACAGTCATGGTAGATGAGGATACTCTCGAGCGAATGGTCATCCAATGCCGCACTTGTAAAAGCACCATAAATTTAGAGGGCTTTGATGCTTTCGCAGAGGTAGATGACCTGAAAGTCGAAGTGTCCGAAGCCCTTCCTGAATCGAAGATTGGCTACAGAACCCTGCACACTATTTCTCAAGAGAACCAATCCCTAGGTCAGGTCACCGTCGAGTACGCTCAGAAGGAAGACGTGAAGGCTTTTAAAAGATTTAGGAAACTCCGCAAAGGCGAACCCTTCAAAGCCACCATCACCCTCGTAAACGCGGAAGAGGCTAGTTTCAAAAGTGAGGATCTCCAACCAGTTATCAAGGCTGTGAAAAGGACGTTTAAAGGTCTTATTAATCCGGACATCTTCCTCCTTGAGGAGAAGGGTGGACGCAAAAACGTGATAGGAAAAGCCTCTGACCTGTAGGCTAGGCTTTTTTCAATGCGGTTTCATCAGGAAGAACTTGATTTTAATGATGCATGAGAAAACGTTAGTTCACGACGATTTGGATGAGGAATCAGAATCCAAATTGATGAACTCACGAATGTTAGCATCAGCACGATTTGTCATGAGATCTCACGTCTAAAAAAGGAAAACGTCGTTCAGGTGACAACATATCCCTCTTATGCCTGCTAAAAAAATTGAAAAACCTGATTACCAAAAACGATTTTTAAGCCGAAAGCTGATTCGGAAGAGAGCCCTAGAAGTCAGAGAAGATTCCATGTTAAAACTAAGCCTAGATGAGTCATTTCGAATAGAGATCTTATACGTAATATCTTAGTCATTTTAGGGGCGATTGCAGGAGGCTGTATAACTGAAAATATTTATAATCGATAAGGAGAAAGTGGAAAAAAAGAATGAGTGTAACGAGTCAAAAACAAGGACGGAGCTTAAGAGATAATTCCTTAATGTAGAACGTGTGAAACTAATTTACCTGAGACAGCGGTTTCCTGCCAACAATGTGGAGCACAAGTTGAAGTCGTGGCTAGGGTCGTGTTGGCAAATCGAGGAGAACGATTGATCGCTTGAGTGATAGATTTGATACTTCTGTGAATCTTTCTCGTTCCCTTCAAAGTCGTCTTGAGATTGACGTGGCCCAGTTTTCTGTGAGCGCTTTCGACTATCCAGTGGATCCCCTTCGTCCACATGGGACGAGATAACGTCGTATACTTTCTGTATTGGACTATCCTGGAAGGGCTAAATGGACGATCCGTTGGAAAGATGGCTATGAAAATCAGGGTGATCACACTGAATGGTCAACCTACCAATCTTGCGCATATCGCCATCCAAAGCCTGGGAAAGGCCTTCGTGCTCCCCCTGGACAGCATTATTGGATTGATTCTCTACCCAACGAAGAGACAAAGACGCTTCAATTATATCTCTGAAACCCTCATCGTGAAAAAGTCGAGATAGCGGGTTCCTTCAATCGCTACGAGATCGGACGACATCAAAAGCAAAAACGAAAAGACATGTTTTGACGGAGTAAAGCTATCTACACCAGTGAGTTTCCCCTGCAGTGATCAATGCAGAGTAACTTGGAAAAGCTAGAATAAGAATGCTGATTTCTCGTTGATTTAATCGAAAGTAGTGGATGGACTGGGTTTTCCAGATGGGAAGAGGCCTCAGTAATGGTTAAGGGTGAAGTGTCTACCTGAAGTATATGGGGATGTGTGTTGTCTGCGAAACCTTTGTTCACAACTGGTGTCCTGAATACACGCAAAACACATGAAACACGATGGACGAGATAGATTTATAACACGAACGGAGTACTTGCTAGAAGAAGTTGATTTCGATGGCCGTACATCTAAAGGAAAACATGGTAGCACCCCGCAACAGAGCAGGGTTGTCAAGTATATGTGAGATGGACGACACCATCGTTTAGAATATATTAGTGAATAAGAATCAATTCTGAGGAAGAGAGCAATGGGAAAAACGATAACAGAGAAGATACTCGCGAAAGCCGCGAACCGGGATGAAGTAAAGCCAGGAGACCTCATCTGGGCGGACATCGATGTGCTCTTCACCCACGAGACAGTTGGACCACGGGTTTTTGCCCAAAGCTTAAAGGAGTTGGGTGACGAGATCTGGGATCTGGATAAGTTCGCAGTATTCATCGACCACTATAATCTCCCGTCGACAATCCGTCATGCGGAGGTCATCAAGTTCACCGTGGACTGGGCCAAAAGCCACAATGTTCAACACCTCTACCGATTAAGTGGACCAGAACACCAAGTATTGATCGAAGAAGGCTTTATTCGCCCGGGAACGGTCGTCATCGGCACGGACTCCCATACGACGACGGGTGGAGCCCTCGGTGCCTTCTCCTCGGGAATCGGATCCACAGATTGTGCCTTCGCCCTCGCGACGGGGAAGGTCTGGCTCCGAGTGCCCCTCAGTTTCAAAATCGGGTGGGAAGGCAGACTGCCGAAAGGCGTCATGGCCAAGGATATGGCCTTAAAAATGATAGGCACCATCGGCCACGGCGGCGCCACGTATAAGGCATGCGAGTTCACCGGTCCTCTCATCGAAGATCTGAGCATCGACGGACGCATCACCCTATCCAACATGGCCGTAGAGATGGGCGCGAAAAGTGGAATCATCAACCCCGATGCGAAGACCATGAAATACGTGAAAGAGAGAACCGACAAACCAATTACGCCTGTTCAAAGCGACGAGGACGCGGAGTACGAAAAGGAATACTACTTTGAGGGAGATGACCTCGAACCCCTTGTCGCGGTTCCCCACAACGTTGACAAGGTTAAACCGGTGACTGAGGTTGAGGACGTTAAAATCGATAGCATCCTTATCGGAACCTGCACCGGTGGACGGTACGAGGACATGGAGGCAGCTGCCCGCATCTTACGAGGGAAGAAAATCCATCCCGATGTCTACGCGATCATCATGCCGGCCTCGTGGCAGGTCTATCGAGAGATGATGCGAAAAGACCTGATAACCGTGTTCCTTGATGCAGGATGCGAAGTGACGCATCCGAGTTGTGGCCCCTGCGCAGGTCACCTTGGCGGTATCTTAGCCGCCTCAGAGGTCCGCGTTTCGGCGCAAAACAGGAATTTTCAGGGTCGCTCCGGTAGCTCTGAATCCCAAATCTACTTGGCTTCACCCCTGACCTGTGCGGCATCAGCCCTAGCGGGGAATATCGCGGACCCGAGAAAGTATCTGTGAGATGAAACAAAGATGAGTGAGACAAAAAAAGGAAACGTTTGGAAGTTCGGAGACAACATTAACACAGATCTCATATGTCCCGGACCTTACATGCGCCTCCCGATGAGCCAAATGGGAGAAGCGGCAATGGCGGGCATCGACCCCAACTTCCACAAGAAGGTCAGCCAGGGAGACATAATCGTCGCAGGAGAGAACTTTGGCAGCGGCTCCAGCAGAGAGCTGGCTCCACTCGCCCTGAAGCAGGCGGGCATCGGTGGGATCGTAGCGGTGTACTTTGCCCGCATCTTCTATAGGAACTGCATCGCCCTCGGCTTTCCAATCATGGAGTGCGCGGAAGCGCGGGATAAGGTCGAGGAAGACGACGAGCTTACTATCGACTTGGCTGCAGGTACAATCCAAAACCTAACGAAGAACGAAGTGTATCAAGGAACGAAGTATCCAGAAGAGTTTCTGGAGATCTTTGCGGCTGGCGGAATCATCCCATGGATAAAGAAACGAGGAATCCACTCTCTGAAACCATAAACTTTAGGTCATGGCTCCGTCAAAAAAATCTTCGTGGCTAGCTCAAAAACTATGATAGCATCGACTGTAGGTATAGGCATCTTCTCCAGAACGATTTTATAATCCTAATCTTCAACACACATGATTTTTGCTCTTTTTGTGGATGTTTAGTCTTTTTTGGTTTTATTGTTTGCTTAAAGCGACGGGCGAGTACTTGTTTTTGATTCGCCGTAGATGGTTGAGGTTGACGTGAAGACCATGATACATGCGTTGCTGTACCTCACTTCTTTACGGAGGATGTGGGTTGCTTAGACGTTTTGTTTGTGGTGTGTTCTAGTTTTTTAATGTATGTTAGATATAGATTTTGAATTCTTAAATGATAATACATATTTTTTCTACATATCACACGACTATTAAATGAAAGAGCTAGCTAGTTTTAGGTATCTTCTCCAAAAAATGGAGGGCTTTAAGCATCAAAGAGTTGGATTAATTGGGCTTTTTAGAAGAAAGCCGCTTTTAAGTATCTCTTTAGTTGGATTGGTGATACGCTTTGCGCTAGCACCGTTCTTTGGACATCCATATGACCTGCGGATCTTTATGGCGGTCAGCTGGGCGGTGGCCAATGGCGTAAGTCCTTATAGTCAATATGTTTTACAAGAGATCTTTCAAGATATGGCCAATCCTCAACTTTACGGGTCTTTCTATGGGATCGGGTATCCTCCCTCCTGGGGTTTAGTTCTGGGGGTGATGTATCAAGTCTCAACTTTGATCAATCCAAACGATATTTACGCTCTCGTCCTTTCTCTTAAGATCCCAATAATCGTCAGCGATCTTGTGACTTC
>JAZFSF010000331.1:0-2976 GCA_036446055.1 Bathyarchaeia archaeon
ATAAGGTTCTCTTCGTCGACCTCCACGATGCGATTCATCTTCTCAAAGGATATGACGATGCCACCATGTATCGGTACTGCTCCACCTGTTACACAGGTTCCACCACTCCGCGCAACGACAGGAATCCGCTTCTCATTAGCGAGTTTCATTGTCATCGCGACTTGTTGAGTGTTCTCTGGTTTTACGACTACTTCAGGAAGATGGGGTGCAATTGTACTTTCATCAGAGGAGTAATTTTCAAGCTGTTCCTTATCCGTAATCACGTCTTCAGATCCAAAGATGCTCGTTAACTCATCTACAACTTTTTGCGTAACTTTTCCGTAGGCTATTTTCATCTTCCTCCTCATTCAAGTAAGTTTGTTAAATGACTTATGAGCGATGATAAGGATACCCGATTATATATAAATGTACGTTAGTATACACGCAATTATTGAAATTAATTTTGCTTGCTGTTTAGGTGTTTTTATCGTTAGAAATCTTTCCATAAGTAGATATCGTTTCTTTTGGACAGTAACTCTGTGTTAGACTCAGCTAAGCGAGGTTTTCAGGTGTAAACTTAATCAATTATGTTGTTTAAGCACAAAGTAATTGCAAACCGAAAACATCGTATAAGAAGAACGGGCATAATAAATAAGTAAAGAATGATTTAACTCGTTTTCATAAAGGTTAATAAAAAAGTTAAATAGATTTACACTGTTCAATAGGTGCATCAGGTAACAAAAAAATGGCGGAAAAAAGTTGTTTCCCTTGAAGCTTTGAATGAGTCCATCATCATGTGTTTTGAATTGTTTGAAAAACCCATTGAAGTGTGTTTGTTATGAAGATAATTGTCTGCATTAAACAGGTTCCGGATACCATGGAAGTTCAGATAGACCCTGAGACAGGAACCCTTCAACGAGAAGGGATCGAGTCAGTCGTAAACCCCTTGGACATGTATGCTATTGAAGAAGGAATTAGACTGAAAGAAAAACATGGGGGAACGGTAATCGCCTTGAGTATGGGTCCACCCCAAGCTGAGAAAGCGTTACGCGAGGCTTTAGCCTTGGGTTGTGATAAAGCGTTCCTCCTCTCTGACAGGGCTTTAGCTGGAGCAGACACTTTGGCGACAACCTATACGTTAGCGTGTGCAATAAGGAAAATTGGCGATTACGATCTGATAGTGTGTGGATTGAAGACTACTGATGGTGACACTGCGCAGGTAGGTCCTGGCCTAGCTGAAGAACTGGGCATTCCCCACGTGAGTTATGTGGGAAAAATAGTTGACGTGACTAACGAAGCAGTTACATTGGAGCGACCCATCGAGGAGTCCTATGAAGTCGTGGAGGCTCCTCTACCCTGTCTAATAACCGTTACGAAAGAGATCAATGTTCCGAGGCTTCCATCCTTCAAAAGAAAAATACAAGCTCGAAAAATGGAGGTTGTAGTATGGAGTACCTCGAACCTTGATGGGGAAACGAGTCGATTTGGTCTCGAGGGTTCAGCGACGAGGGTTATTAAAGTGTTTCCGCCACTACCCCGTCCAGGAGGCGAAATACTTTCGGGAAATGCAAAAATTCAAGCCGAAGCCTTGATTCGAAAGCTCAGGGAGAGACATATGCTTTAAGGGTTGAATCAAGAACATGGCTGAAATTAGAGTTTTACGTGAGAAATGTACAGGCTGTGGACTCTGCGTCGCCTCCTGCCCTTTTCAATGCATATCGATAGTGGAGGATAAGGCAGTCATTAGCGTTGATTGTAGGCTCTGTGGAATCTGCGTTGACGTTTGCCCCGTCAAAGCCATTGAAGTGAAGAAGGCAGAGAGGACAATTGATTTATCGGAGTATAGTGGAGTTTTGGTTTTTGGGGAACAGAGACGAGGTGTCATCTCGCCTGTTGTCTACGAACTCGTTGGCAAAGGCAGAGAGTTAGCAGATAAACTTGATGAACGTCTTGAATGTGTCATCCTCGGAGATAACATGAAGGCACAAGCAGAGGATTTGGCCGAATACAATGTGAATAAAGTTTACGTTTTCGACAGCACTCTTCTAGCGGACTTCCGAGATGATCCTTACACCCAATTCTTGACTTCTCTTGTCAAAGAGATTAAACCCAGCATCTTTCTCATCGGCGCGACATCCATTGGACGGTCCCTCGCTCCAAGACTTGCTACAAGACTCCAAACAGGCCTCACCGCTGATTGCACAGGATTGGACATCGACTCTGAGGGAAATCTTCTTCAGACGAGACCGGCCTTTGGAGGAAACGTCATGGCAACTATTCTCTGTACGAACCACCGACCTCAGATGGCAACGGTTAGGTACAAGGTGATGAAACGAGCGGAGAAGCAACCTGAATACAGGGGAGAGGTAGTATTCAAAGAGACGGAAGATGTAGTGGTTGATAGAACGCGGATACTGAGTGTTTCAACTGAATCTGAAGACGTGAGTCTTGCGGAGGCTCAAATCATAGTCTCAGGGGGAAAGGGGTTGGGAAATCCTGAAGGCTTTAGACTCATTGAAGAGCTTGCAAATGCTTTAGGGGGTGCGGTCGGAGCGAGCAGACTAGTGGTAGACGACGGGTGGGTACCGTTCAAACATCAGGTTGGTCTGAGTGGAAAGACGGTTAGACCCAAGCTATACATAGCCTGCGGTATCTCAGGAGCGGTGCAACACTTGGCTGGAATGCAGACATCAGACGTCATAGTAGCAATAAATAAAGATCCTTCAGCACCCATCTTTAAAGTCGCGGACTACGGGATTGTCGGAGACCTCTACGAGATTATTCCAGAAATCATAAGATTTGTGAAAGAGAAAAATGTTGTTTGAATTCACCGATTTTCTATGATTTCAACGTTTTTAGAATCTTTCGTTAATAGATTAATCTCGTTAATGTGTCCTCGTACCTTGAGTTGACTTTCAGAACTAAAAGTCTACAACTATCACTTATTAGAAAGAATTATTTAAAAAATGATCATTAAATATTCTTGAATGGCTTCCG
>JAZFSF010000332.1:0-6230 GCA_036446055.1 Bathyarchaeia archaeon
ATAACCCCAAGAACACAGACAGCCCTCCGCTATTTCTTATGAAGGGTGATCGACAAAGGCTTGCAACCCGAGGAAGTCGTTCGATAGAGAAATACTTCACACTCTGATAGAGGAAAAATAGTTAAAAGCTCCCCGTTATCAGCTGAATGGATTCGATTCGACGTAAGCCTCTGTTTTACAGAAGGAATGAATATTTGCGTCAAATAATTCTTCCAGCTTTAGTAAGAAGTAATTCGTTGAAAGAAAGTGTTACTTAAACGGTTGTAAGGAGAGTTCCACGGATTCGCCTCGTTTAAGCGGTATCTTCATGGGCTTTTTAAAAACGAGTTTTATGGTTTTCTGGTCAGAAAGGAAAAGATACAGTGATAATCCACGGATTCGTGTTTGATTTACGTGGACGGATAGGGGGACTCCCTTAAAATAGGCCACATTCCCATGAAGTCGTTCAACTCTTCCAATGAAGGTATCTCCTAATCTGACTTTTTCACCGATCTTAACTGAGTGGGAACTAGCTAGGTAGACGCCTCCGCATGAATAATGGGGGACACCACCATCTAAGAGGCCAGTATCGTTGCCAACTGTGCAGGGTACTCCCCAAAAGCAGCCAAGTCTTAATGTGTTCCTTACTTTCAGGAGTACGTAGTCTTCTGTCACCGACGACACGTTAAGTCCTTCAAAGACGTCGCCTTTGATGTCGGGGACTTCATCTCCGTCTAAGAAGGGGTAGATGGGGAGAGAGCCCTTAGCCCGGATTAAGTTTCCGTTACTTCGAACATCCACATGGATATGAGAGTCCGTCCAAAAGTTGAAGAAGCCACTTCTGATGAGAAGACCCAATTCGTCTCCAACTGAGATATGGTCTCCAACTTTTACGCTGGGTGCAACGTGTAAAATACGGGTGTATAGAGGAGTGCCCCCTCTCGATTCGAGAATGAGTAGTTGCTCTTTATCGGGGACTGGAAAATATTTTGATGTTGGTGGTGTGAACCCATAGATCTTTGTAACCCGACCTTCAATGGGACTGGGTGCAAAGTCGCTAGATCTATTGTTTATGTAGATGTCTATGGCGGTGCTGTTTGTGTGGGGATAGTAGGGACTGTTGTAGAAGGAGACAAAACCCGTTTTGGGAGCGTATATCGTCACGTCTTTGACTTTTGCTATGGGTAACTGCTTCAATTTAATCAATCATTCCTCAGGAAGATGGTGGATTGAATTCAGGTGTTTACACGCCATTTTCAGTCCATTGAGGCGGGGAACAAGCGTCTGTTTGAATCGTTGTATACCAGTTACCGGGTTTAAATCCAACAGCAAAGGCAAAGACGTTGTCTCTAACTCCAATAGCAAAGATTGTTTGAAGGCTTAGAGGTCCTAACGAAGTGTAGACTCCACAAGACATTTCATTGAAGTCATGGCTAAACTGGTTGCCTCATCAGTCCACGTCGCATTTCATGCTTTCAGGTAACTGTAAGGAATGTAACAATCTTTATTTTGTCGGTTTGTCGTATCATGTTTCACCCTTCAAACCTTTATCCAAGGGCGTTTATATGCCCTCTGCTTTAGAATTGTTTGGTTATAACGGTAGTAAGCTAAGGCGAGATTGAAAATCTGAAATTTTAATCATAGACGTGAATAGAGGTGAAGACCTCTAAGATGAAAAGGCTTCTGAGGGCGTTAACCATTTCCTAAAAGACTGTGTTACAAGGAAGAGATGCATCTATCTAACGAAGTCAGAGTGCGTTGGGATAAAGAAACGATCGCAAAGATGATGAAGCGTAGACCCATTCAAGCCTCCTTCTTCCTCAGCCGTTTTACGTTATCCATAAGGTTTGGGTGGAGATGGCGTTCGTTGAGATATTTTGAAAAATGTAATAGCATACAAAAGTTTTATATTTTCAATCGGGGTCAATTGACAGCTAGCTGATTAAAAAATATTAGGCAACGAGTTTAGATGTGGTGACTATCTTGGACTGGAAGTGACCCCTTCAAATCCGACAGTATCTGGATTATTTGAAGTGGATTTTTTGAGTGAGACCGTCTATCATGTATCAAACGACGTACGCTAAAGGGAAGAGTGAAAGATGCCTGTGAAAAAACAAAAAACTGTACTTAACCCATATGGCACAACGATCATCGAAGATTATGAACGTCTTTACAAGGAGTTTGGAATTAAACCATTTAAACCTCTCCTGAGTCAAATCCCGAATCCAAGTAAGTACATGCGGAGGGACATAATTTTTGGGCATAGAGACTTTGATCGAATTCTCCACGCCATTAAGGCCCGCGAAACGTTTGCTGTGATGAGTGGTATCAAGCCCACGGGAGAGTTTCATTTAGGTACCCTCATGACGGCCCAAGAGGTCATCTATTTTCAGAAACAAGGAGGCATGGCTTTCTACTGCATAGCAGATATAGAGGCCTACGAAGACAACAACATTTCCTTTGAAAAAAGTCAACAATTTGCGGTCAGTAATGTTGCGGATTTGCTTGCTTTAGGATTTGACCCCAACCAGGGTCTTATATACCGACAGTCTAAGGAGACAAGGGTGAAGGACCTCGCCATCCTTTTTGGCAGAGGAGCGACCTTGGCCACCATGAAGGCGATTTATGGCGAACGCCACATTGGATTATACTTGGCAGCGTTAATACAAGCAGGTGACATTTTAATGCCGCAGCTTCAAGAATTTGACGGTCCCAAACCCACCGTCGTTCCTGTGGGAGTGGATCAAGATCCCCATCTACGGTTTACACGAGACCTTGCAAGGAAGTTTCGCGGTGAACATGACTTCATTGCGCCGTCCTCTACTTATCACAAGATGATGAGAGGCCTAGATGGGTCGCCTAAAATGAGTAAGAGAAACCCTATGAGCTACTTTACGTTAGGCGAAAAGCCCGAAAAAGTCAAACTAAAGATATCAAAAGCCTTCACTGGTGGGAGAGCCACGGTGAAGGAACAAAAGAGATTGGGTGGCGTGCCAGAAATCTGTCCAGTATACGAGATTTGTGCGTGTCAGTTCGTCGAAAACGATGCAGCGATCGTTGAGGCGTATCAGGATTGTAAAGTGGGTAAACTTTTATGTGGTGAACATAAGGCTCAAACCATTGAACATGTGCTAAACTTTCTCCAGAATCATCAGGAAAAAAGGAAGGGTTTCCTCGATAAGGCAACAGAGATTATTGAATCCGGCAATTAAGGGTACTTTGAGAGGGTTTCAATAGATGGAGATTGAGGTCACACCCAACCAAGACGGGAGAGAGAAGCAATAGATTGAAAAGATTTAACATACTTTGGTTGCTTCAATCCCAAGTGTACTCTATCTCCATGACCCGAATATGCTTGAAGAAGGAGAGAAGTCTTTAAAAGAGGGGAAATCCTAGGTTTTGGGAACTTAATTAAACATGATGTGACGATTAATGACCTTAACGGATCCTTTGGCAGACGCCTTGTCCACGATTCAAAATAATGAGGAACGGCGGAAACGCGAATGTATAATCAAGCCAGCTTCAAAGCTCATCGGACATGTATTGAGAGTTATGCAGGAAAAAGGGTACGTGGGCGCCTTTGAATTCATTGACGATGGGCGAGCGGGAAAGCTTATTGTACAGCTTTTAGGCAGAATAAATAAATGCGGTGTCATAAAGCCGCGGTTCTCAGTGAAGGCTTCGAAACTAGAGGATTGGGAAAAGCGATTTCTCCCAGGAAAGGATTTCGGGATGCTGGTACTCACCACCCCTAAAGGCATCCTATCTCAAAACGAAGCGAAAAAGCTGAACACAGGAGGAAAACTCCTAGCCTATATCTACTAGAATCAAGTGGTCCTAAATCGGAAAAACTTTGTGAAGAAAGCTTTAGACACGGATAACAGAAGTTGATACCATCGCTGTTGATGCAAACAATAAACGCTCCAGAAGGTATTACAGTCTGCTCGTGTGCCGCTTCATGTATCGTAGAAGGACGTAAAGTCTCCTCTTGTAGAGGCCTATACCATCTATCTCAAGATTAAAGCTAATATAACGAACATGAGAAGTAAAGGCATTGCCTCTTGTAGACGTCAGCTAAGAGTTTACGTGAAGAAAACGTCTCGAAAACGCCATTTGGGGAGGAATCCTGAGTCAAGGTGTTCTCTTCAATTTGGTTTCTAAAAGCGTTTTTTAAATATGTTAATAAAGGTGAAAAAGAGAAAGTAAGAACAAGTATTTGGTTGTGGAGAATTTGAGTAAGCCAACCAGTGTAGGAAGTCTGAAAAGGGGTCAAAGCATCGTCATAAATGGTGAACCTTATAAAATAGTGTCCTTAGAAAAATCGAAGCCGGGAAAACATGGATCAGCCAAGGCTCGAATCACCGCCATACACGTCTTTAATAATACTAAAAAAAGCATTGTAAGTCCGGTCAACGCCAAGATTGATGTCCCCCTTATCGAAAAGAGAACCGCCCAAGTCGTGTACATGGAAGATGATTCCGTTCAATTGATGGATCTCGAGAGTTATGAATCGTTCTTTGCGTTAAAACCCACGGAAAAAAAGATGTTAGATAAACTCACCGCCAACGTAGAAGTCGAGTATTGGAACGTCTTAGGAAGGACAAAAATCGTTAGAGTGAAGGGCCCTTCCTAAACAACATCAAGACGGATCAATTTCAGTAATGCTTATATGTATTTTAATTAGTTAATTGTAAAGTTTCAGTAAAAATCGTTGGAAGTGGTATTTGATGAAAATCCCATGCAACTTATGTGATAAAGAGGTTGAAACCCAAAACGAAGAGCTCTATATGACCGTGAAGTGGTGCCTTGACGAGATGTTAAAGTTGAATGATCTCGAAGTCGATAAAGATCTCGGACGCGTAGTAAGCGTTTGTTCTGATTGCTGGTCCAATAAATTAAAGAAAAAACTCTCTGTAGACAATTATTTCTGGATATATGACAAAGAAGTTTAGCTAAAGGAAGAAGCAAATGAAAGTCAGAGCCCACGTCCTTGCGAAGGGAAGGGTTCAAGGCGTCTTTTTTAGAGTTACTACTCGAGAGGAAGCCAAAAAAAGAAGTATAGTGGGATGGATCCGAAATCTCTCAGACGGGAGCGTAGAAGCAATCTTCGAGGGAGAGAAAGAAAAAGTCAAGGCGCTGATTGATTTCTGTAGGGTGGGACCACCACGAGCCAGGGTCATAACGGTCAAAGTGACGTGGGAAGAAGTTACCAGTTTTTATGATTCATTTAGGATACGATGAAATAGGATATATAATCGGTTTTTGAATAGATTTTTCGATAGCTAGGCGGAAGAGACATCGCAAAACCAGAAGCGTTTAACTTTCGCGCCAGCAACCAATCCCCTTCACCTCGACTCAGTGTTTACCTGAATAGTTCTCGCAGAGTTTAGAATAGTCCTGTGACTGTGAAGTTTTTGAATCGGGATAAGTCAGCAAGACCTCGATAGGAGAAATGGAGCCACCATATGATAGTTTCCGAGTTCTGGGATTTGTATGATTGATAATTGTTGTAGAAATATAGAATAATCCGCTAGGCGAGTAACTTTTTTCACGGGTCTTCACGGATGATTCGAGCTTTTTTTGGCGAAAAACAGTGGAGAGGAGTCCGTGGCAACATTGAACCAATCCCGTTTATGATTCCAGGTCCTTCGGTGCCCAGTTTACAAAGAAGAAGCTGCTCTAAAAAGCCTAGGGGAAGTACCTTGATCACGTCTCTTTCAAAATTAGATCTTTTGACGACGCGATGTACTTCGGTGAAGGGTCTCCCCAGGACGAGTATTCTGTCAAAGTCTAGTGAAACCCACTCCTCAAACAAGGAGTATTGACTTGATGATAGCCGTCCTTCAATTTTTCCTTTTGTCCTATCAATACTCGTCACTTGAATTGTCAAAGGATGGTTATCGTAGAGGGCGAAGGCTTCAACTAGGTTGGTTACAGAGAGCTTTTTCCCGTTGCCAAGTTGGCTGCGAAGAATATGGAGAGGAAGTAAAACGTCGATGTGTCGTGGAGAGGAGACCCCTACGTCCACGTAAAGGCCGTAGCCTACCCGTCTCGCGTCTACGATCTTTCCCCTGACTTCCTCAAACACATTCAGGTTTTCCAAGGAGACTGGTGCTAAACCGAATTTCAGGTCAAGGTATCGAGTGACCACGGGGACATCTGATCCGAAGACCTCAACTTGAATCCAGTTTTCACCTGTTTTTCCAAGAATCTTAAACTGGACTTCGAGACCCTCGATGAGTGGAGAGAGA
>JAZFSF010000333.1:0-4750 GCA_036446055.1 Bathyarchaeia archaeon
CACTCGTTTTGAAGAAAATCGGAGGCTGGTCAGATAGGGAAGAAGAGTTCGTTTAGAAGGCTGCTTTCGCATTGATAACGGGCCGGCATGATACGACAAGGAGATAAAAGACGTAGAATTTACTGAGCTGTTTTTTTTTTTTTTGCGATATCACGTGGAACCACTAATGAACGCAACTACGATACAAAGGCTGTCAACAGGGTTCTGATGAACATCGAGAAGGAATTTGAATCTGAATAAGACTACTATTAAAGCTCCAAGGGAAATCCAACAAATTGAGTCCAAGGCTGTCCGCTTAATCGCTTCGAACGCAATCAGCGAACTCGAGAGCATAGAGGTTCAGAGACAACTAAGAAAAAAATAACAGACCCTCAAAGAGAAGAAAATCAGCTGATCTAATTTAAGATGTGAAACGGATCTACCTATCGTTGGAAAAGAGCGAATGGTTCTCATCTTAGACAGCTAATTCGCCGTGATGCGTACGAAGTTTATTTGGAGGTCGGCTAGAAGGTTTTTCAGACGCTTCACTTCACTTTCTTGTACGTGAGCCGTTAGCTTATCAACGAGAAAAGCTATAGTGTCGATAACTGTTTTGGCACATTCTAAATCCGGTTTAACGTTATCTTCCCCAGGCTTCACTCTTAAGCCCAGATGCTGCCACGCTTGCGTTGTAAGGATATTTACAAACAAGGTGAGGAGCACGTAGGTGTCAAGGGACGTGATGTCCATCGCCTGAGGCTTTTCGTCAGTCCTATCGGGTTCCATATACAATCACTATATTCACGTGTTTTAGCTATATTAGAGAAGTGGAGTTGATAAAGGTTACAGTAGATAGAGGAAATATGATGAACTGTGAATACTACATCTTCTTTTGGTTCGTGCATAATCCTCGTTTGACGGAGGAGTTGCAAAGGACTTAAATAAACTTGTAAAGGGGAAATAGAGTATGACTGAAGAATTGTATTTAGTTGATAGCTATCTCAAGAAATGTCGAGCGAGGGTTATTTCGGTTACCCAAGAGAAATACGTTGTGTTAAATCAAACCATCTTCTATCCAAAGGGAGGTGGTCAACCCCAAGACACGGGAAAAATTGTAAAAGGATCGGATGTCTATAAAGTGGATTTTGTTGGAAAATTTTCGGGCAACATTTCCCATGAAGTGGATCGATCGGGGCTGAAAGAAGGTGATGAGGTTACCTGCATCCTCGACTGGGATCGTAGATTCAAGCTTATGAGAAGCCATACGGCGGCCCACGTTTTTGCTTCACTTCTCAACACGGGAACAGGAGCGTTAACAACGGGGAACCAGCTAGGATTGGATAGAACACGTTTTGACTTCAGTCTGGAAAATTTCGATAGAAGCCTTCTCAAACAATACATACACGAAGCAAATAATCTGTTTAACAAGGATATTCCGGTAAAATGTTATGAGCTTCCACGGAAAGAAGCGTTGAAGATTCCAGGGATTATTAAAATGGCGAAGGCTTTTCCTCCCAATGTAAGTTTCCTTCGCGTTGTCGAAGTCGTTGGTGTTGATATACAGGCGGATGGAGGAACACATGTTCACAACTTGAGAGAGGTGGGACAGATACAATTCATCAAAGCACAAAACAAGGGAAAACACAATAGGCGAGTCTATTTTTCTCTTGAAGATGTATAGAATTCCCGTGTACAGATGGCGTTCAATGACCCATTCCTTGTTTATTTAAAAGTTCTAAGAGAAGCGACGTACGTTAATAGTATTGAGTAGGAGGAGGTTAGGTACTAGACAGATAATCATTCAGTGGTTCTGTATCTTTTTCCCGTAATTTCAGGATACGAATATACTCTAGCCACGCTGTAAAGTAGCCTTTATCGAAGTCGCCTTGAAGAGGACTTCGGGACTGTTTGGAAAACTCTTTTTGCACTTGATTTATTTTCTTTTTATTTTTGGGGTCAATTCGATTGATGTAGAGGTATTGGTTATCCTTTGACCTCAAGGCTGCGGCTATGCCATCTAAAGCATTATAATAACCTCTGTGCCAGGGTATAGATTTTAGTCCTTCTCGAATCTTTTCCTTGATTTTATCGGCTTCAGTCATTTTTCTTTCGTTCAGAAGCCCGAAATATCGAATTGTAAGAGTCCTCACTTTTTTAGGAACTCTCCGCGTGACCATGCTCTTCAAACTCCTCGTTTGTGAAGTGTACACGTTTTACGGAGATTGTCCTTTAAAAGTGATTCGTCACAAGTAGAGAAAATTGAAAAGCTAGCTAGATAGTGAAAAGAGCTTATAACTAACGTAATTACATGGCTTTGATGAAATGCGTACGTTAGTTCCATGTTATTTGAGAAAAAATCTAGTTAAGTCCATGAATAACACCGTCCGTCCATTCACTTTCAGCTACATCCAATTTCACCTCCTTTAATATCCATTAATCTAAGATAATCCATGTAACGTCCACGATGAATAGGGTACCCTAATGGATGGTTAATTGATATTTGGTGATTTTTTGGATATTAGATGGATTTACCGCATTTAACGTTTCTATCATGTGGATGGTTGGCGAGTATGAGTAACGCTAATCCTTCAGGATTTGATGTGGACTTATGTGTTATTCAACTCAGCGCCGGTTAATGACTCAGCTCAAGGAATTAATTGGGGATAAGTCCCCGTTAAAATCAATGCGTGATTGAGGATTCTGTGTGTGGGAACCGAGTTGTTTTAGGATAAATTCTCACAAAGAACAATCAATACACAGACAGCTAGTTATTCATAATCATCGATTATAAATTAAAAATGACATAATAATGATTTCTGTAGCTAGCGCGCGTTATGAGTTTGAGGGCTTTACAGAGAACGTGGTTGAACTTTAGTATCTTGATAAACTGTTTCAGTGCGAGTTTATGAGGCGGTGGATGTCACGGAATCCCCATGCACTTGAGTATAAACAGAACTGTGAATAAGTGATAGAAATTATTGAAAAGAATAGCCATGTGCGTGGCTAGATTATTGTTGAGAGGGTGTAGATAGCAGATTTGGGTGAGGACTTGTGGCAGTATATGCAACTGATGGGTTATGGTCAACCGATAGCAACGAAGAAGGGAGTATCACGAGTTTGATATATAGAAATTTTCGCATCGATCCTCTGTAATTCAGATAGAGATTTATCAGAGACTTGTCAAGCTGAAACAGCTTTGATATGGTATCAACTACAGAAACAGTCATTGTTAAAACCTAATCTCTTCTCTTTGTTTCTCCGACTGCAAAGTCTTAAATCTTCAGGCGAATATGTTTTTTAGGAGACTCTGACGTGAAGAGTCACAGTAAAAACATGTTATAATAGTGATGAAAATGGTAACCCTCTTTGATACAACGACGATTAATGGAATGACCTTAGCTAACCGCTTCGTACGATCAGCCACATACGAAGGTATGACAAATGGCGACGACTTAACAGTGAGTCAACGACTCATCGATTTCATGGTAGTACTAGCAAAAGGTGGAGTCGGTCTGATCATTACTGGTCTCGCGACGGTGACAAAAGATGGGCAGAATATGCCTTGGCAGTTTGGGATCTACGCCGATGACCATATACCTGGCTTAACCCAGTTGACGCAGGCCATACATGATGTAGGTGGCAAGATTATGATTCAGATCGCGCATGGTGGAGTCCAGGGAAATCCTGAGCTTACGGGGGAACTACTTGGGCCTTCGGTCATCCCTGCGATTGGTGGCGAAGGTGCAGCCTGTCGTGCGATGACGACCGCGGATATTCATCGTATTGTAGAGGCGTTTGGTGAAGCAGGACGACGAGCGAAACAAGCAGGATTTGACGGTGTGCAAATACATGGTGCCCACGGATTCCTACTCAGCGAGTTTCTCTCCCCCTTCTTCAATAAACGCACCGACTCCTATGGAGGTAGCCTTGAGAATCGCGCACGCATCGTAATAGATGCCTATCACCACGTTCGTGATGCAGTCGGTGCCAAGTACCCTGTCACAATCAAGTTAAATTCTGAAGATTTTCTTGAAGGTGGACTGAAAATAGAGGAGATGCTACAGGTCGCGTCATGGCTGGAAACCGAGGGCATCGACGCCATCGAGTTAAGCGGGGGCACTTCATGGGCAATCCGCGCAGGCAACACAAACGCCTCGTATGCACGCTTGGAAAAAACCGACCTCTACTACCGCGATGCCGCGATTCAATACAAAAAAGCCGTCCGCGTACCCTTGATATTGGTTGGTGGCATTCGATCCTACGATGTCGCGAAACAACTGGTGGAAGATAAAGTCACCGATTATATAGCTTTGTGTCGTCCCCTCATTCGTGCACCCGATCTCGTCAACCGCTGGAAGTCAGGTGATACGCGGCCATCAGCGTGCATGTCTGATAACGCCTGTATTGGGCCACTCACGGCAGGAAAAGGCCTTCAGTGTGTACACATCAGGAAATAGTCGTTTTTCCTCTCTTTTTCCTTTTTTTCACTCACCCTTCTTAAATTTTGTTATCTATATTAATATCAGGTTTTCACCAAAATTATCTATAATTAATAGTTGCGTTTATACTTGTATTTAATGAGGGCTTAAATGTTAATCCTCATGAGATAAGGTAGAATTTGAGTAAATAACTTAGTTTAAATCAATTGCCTTTGAATATATCTTTTTTCCATCTTCTGCACAGATGGAAATCTCTTAATTTTAGTCACATCAAGTTTATCCATTCTTTTCTGTATGAGATGATATTCTTATATCAGACAACAATAATTATG
>JAZFSF010000334.1:0-3266 GCA_036446055.1 Bathyarchaeia archaeon
CATCCTCCTACTATTATTCTTATATTTGAATAATCATCATATTCCATTACTTTTGTTAATAGCGATTTTCTCTTCTCTACGTGTTGTTTATCCAATTATCTTTTTTCCCTAAATACTAATTACTGTCTTGTGAATATCTTGGTATTCTTGGTTAATGTCGATTATCTACCCAGCTCTGAGCTATAGGCGTCAACGTTTTACTCGGAAAGCGTTTTTGGAATAGTCTTTATCACTAATGTTATGGGTGGATTACCTGGCCTATTTTATGTCGTTTTCTACTATGTGTTGCTGCCTTTTGTTGGCGTGACGATTACAATATGAGTCCTTATATCCTTTATCTTTTTATCAGTGAAAGGACGTTCTAATTGCATTCAGTTTGTCAGTCTTCACATATCTGAATACAAGTTTTGAAACAGCCAGCAATGTTACACATGCTGTTATTGACCCGGATTCAAGCATTACGCTCTCACCTAGTTCTTCATCCCTTTCAATTAACTTAACAAAAACATATAGAGATTATCCCATTAATCTGATAGATTATTTCTAAATCACTCTATATGGTGAGAGATGTTCTCATAACTTGAGCTATCTTTGATAACATTTACCAAGGCTCTCTTCAACCTAATTGGATTGTCATCAGTATCCTTTATACTGGAACTAGCTTGCTCTACCTTAGCCCTCCCCTGAAAAAGACGCATTTTTCTGGGTCTTCAGGACAGAATTCGATTGACCCACAGGGATGTATCTGCTGATCCTGATGACATTCCTTTGGAAACTGAGTTTTCTTCCTTAAATCAAGCTTTATCATATCAATCCCATATATTTTCATATCCATCCCATATATTTGAAGATGAATACGTCTAATAATCATCTCTTCGCTAGCCATCTGCCGTTAAAATACGTGACATGTTATGTGAGTGTATGTATCGCGTGAAAACGGTATCTTGTGAAAAAGCTTTCTATGACGCCGTTTTAGGTTTTAAGCATTGGAGCTTTGACACCTGAGTTATTGACTTTAGTGATGACTACCTCTAAACGTCTCTCTACTTTCTCTTTTAGTTCCTTCCACATCTTCGATGCCCTTTTTCTGTCTTAAGCGAAGGCATAGCCTGCTGGCCCCAAAGAGCTTTGGCCAATCCTCCGTATTCCTACTCGGCGTAAACTGGGCACCCATGCTGGGGCGGGTTAAAGACGCCTCCCTGAACAGGTTGGTAGATTTGGCCTACGAGGAGTTGAATCCACTTCAGAGTCTCTTCAAAGGCTTCAACGAGTTTCACGCTGTTCACGTCTTTTTCATTGCCGAGGGTAATCGCTTATCCAAAGAATTAGATTAGCTGTGTTGTAGAGTCGAAATCGAAGTGGCGAGGAGCCCTCGACAAATCTTTCACTCTTGCGATAGGTAACTTGAAGTTTTTCAAAACTCTCTCTGACTGAATTCGTATTTTTTCGACGTATATTTCAGAAACTTCTAAAGAACCGTATGCAGAGGCCTCTACAAGTGTTGAGGTTTTTCGAGTGCTAGCATAGGAGTATTCAAACCTGCCCCGTCCAAAGAGATCGATGTTCCCGATGTTAAGCCTCGATGAAGCAGCTACACGAACTTTATTTATCTTATTTTTGCCTATCGATTCTTATGATACGAAATGCGAAGTGTTTGAACTAAAAGAGAAGGATTTTACCATCGATTATAGCTTCACTGATTTTGTGTAAATTGGCTAACCCTTCGTCCACTATACTCTCAACGTCTCCTCTAATGCGGTCGAGAGTGGCTCCCTTGCTCAGTATGAGTTGAACATCAGTCATGAGAGGCTGGTCTATTGGCTTCCCGATCTGACTTAAGACTTCGATGTAAACCTCTGATATGCCCTCAACCTCTCTATAGACTTTTTCCGCCATCTGCATGGCTAAAACGTTATAGATTTTTCCCACATGATTAATCGGATTCTTCCCTGCTGTTGCCTCTAACGACATTGGTCTGCCAGGTGTAATCAACCCGTGAACTCTGTTTCCTCGACCGGTGTTACCATCATCCCCTTGTTCAGCGGAGGTTCCCGTCACCGTTAAGTACACGATAGACTTGTCAAGATTATCAGCCGTATTCACACAGACTTCAACATCCCGATTTGTAATCCTTGTGGCCACGTCCCTAATTCGATTCGTCACTTCCTCTTTGATACTGATGTAGTGTTCTAAGTCAGGTGTGAGACTGCTTATTTGGGGTGCGGCAATCGTTAGTATGATATGGCTGTCCTTTCGAAGCCCCATTACCTTGATGTCTTCACCGACTTCAGGCAATTCCTTCTTTACTTTTCGTGAGTTTAAGTAGGATTCAGCTTCTAAAACAAGTCTCTCCGTTTGACTCAGAGGCGCATAACAAACGCCAAAGGAAGTGTCGTTGGATAAAGGCATTCCCGTTCCCGCTTCAAAATTCGAAACCAGATCAATTGAACTTTGTTTGATTTTGTAGTCGATTATTACGTGACTGTCTACATCGAGAAAGCGGAATGTCTCTTTTAGAAAGGCCCGTATCGCCTTCAAGGAAATGATACCTATGGGAATTGGTGTGTTAACGCCGTTTTTTGAGACATCGGTTACTGCTCTTCCCGCAACAACCAAGTACATGGGGTCGATTACTTCTCCCCCACCAAAGACGGGGTGTGCTTTTCCTCCGACTAGAAGGCCTTTGTCAATGTTGTGGTGTAGGACGGAGCCAAATTCCTTGAGATAATGTTTACACAATTCTCTCGATACGGCTTCAGAAGCTCCGTCGATGACATAGTCTGGATGACCACGTCCCTTCCTCTCAACGATTTCGACGTGCCTCTCTTCTATGGAATTTTGTTTTAAAGTTCCAATAAATGTAGTTTGTCCCATAGTGGACTTTCGCCCTACCTTAGGTCGCTATGTAGAGAAATATAAATATTGGCATAAATACTGCTGAAAATATTATTCAGAGTAATTTATCTGTGTTAAGATTAATGTATAATATGTTGTTTCCTCTGATGAAGACATTTCCATAATTTGCGATGAGAGTCCCGTTATTAAACTCTGTCGCTCCCTCCAAGGTGATATTCATATAGTTGTCGCATCGTATCATTCGTCCCTTGTAGGCAAGGTTATTCTTCAATTTTACGATAATATTTTGATGTAAGCTTCGAAGTAACGTGTTTATAGGTCTCTTACTAGGCTCCAATAATCTAATCTCCACCAGTAGATGGGCTATTCAAGTCGTCTTACTATAAAAATGTAACTGTTTATATTTCTGT
>JAZFSF010000335.1:0-6370 GCA_036446055.1 Bathyarchaeia archaeon
CGGCGTCATCGTTACATTAGGACACAAAAGAACAACCACAGACATCTTCCCACTCAAAAGTATGCTTAAAGAAGGAATGTTACTCGTAAGTGGCACTGACGGTCCAGGACTGGAACCTTGCGATGCCCTTCGAGATATTGGAACCGCCATACTAAGAAAAACCGAAAAAGGCATTGTGTTAGATCCTACAGAAGCCATCACAGTGATGGACGGTATACGAATGTTCACGATAAACCAAGCATACATAGCTTTTGAAGAAAAAATCAAGGGAACAATCGAACCAAATAAGCTTGCCGACCTAGTAATCTTAGCTGAAGACCCACTTACCACTAAACCAGAACACCTCAAAAACATAAATGTAGACATAACGATACTGGATGGAAAAGTAGTCTACGAAAGAGAGAACGCTTAGATGAGCTTAGTCTGAAGACTATAACGATGATGCCTCAAAGATATATGGGTACCGATAGTAAAGCCGAATAAATAATGCAGCCTAGTTGACTTCAAGTTCTGTTTTCGATTCAATTAGACTTACTATCTAGCTACTGCTCCTGCGACGTATATCGATGCCCTTAATGTATTAAAGGCTTTAAGGTAGTCATCGATGACGAAACTTATGGTTCTTCCATCGACTCTTTCAACGATGGGTATAAACTCGACTGCATCCGCCATTAAAGAATCCCTGTATTTTATCTTGACATTGATTGGTGGATTGAAAGTAAATGATTTAATCAAATCTCGTTTCTTCAAGGCTTCAGATACACCTTGTTTAATCAGTTTCCCAGTTTTCCGTGGGTTGATGCATTTAGCTGCTGTCCTTGAAACGCCTTCTTTCACAGACACTGTGATGATGTCGGGTATGAGCTCTTCAGCCTCCTTTGTGACCGTAAGGTCTCCTGAAAGAAAGACGCAAGGCACTCCATGGTAACCTGCTATAGCGGCGTTAATGGCCGTCTCACCGACCTCTAACCCGTTGATTACTATACTATCTATGACAACACTTGAAATCGTATGAGCTAGTATACCATGCTTTGTCCCTCTTTTAGAGTGATAACCAACGAATAGAACAGCATCAAATTCACTGTCTATCCCCGCCATCTGCGTAAGAGGTTTAGGTGACCCACTCACAAGCACTGCAGCTTCATGGAGCTCCTCAAGCTTCAGATTCCGCATGCCCCCATGGGCATCAGAAACTACTATCTCAGCCTCACCAAAGTCTAGAACACCCTCGATGGCTGCGTTGACGTCTCCGACCATGAGACTCCTGCCTCTCTCATATTCTTTGGAATCACGGCCCGTCTGGCTCTGGTGGACGATCCCTGAGATCCCCTCCATGTCAACCGAGATGAAAACTCTTAGAACGTCTTTGGACATATTATATCCTCACCCTCAAACAATGTGATTCACTACATATAACGTTACACTATGTGTTTTAACATCATCATACTCGCTAACTAACTAGGCGTCCTCAGGCACAAATCATTCTCATGCTAAAAACTCTGGTAAGATGGGAGTATCATTTCCTTCATGGTCAACAGCCCATCTGGCGCATTTAGAACTTTAGGAATCGTATTTATTAGCATAGCAATAGTTCCAATATCACCATTAACGCCGCCATTTATTTTCTGATAGATGTCTGGAGTGCCTTTTATCGAGATAGAGTCATAAGGCTGTTTTATGTTTGCATGGGAGATAAATTCAAGAGTTATGACTTTGATATTATTTCGAATTCCAAACGCGATGCTTTCAAGACCACATACTTGACCTGAGAGGACAGTTGTGAAAGTTGTCGTTATGTCATTTTCTGTGATGACAGATACGGGTGGTTGAACAACGATTTCATCTAATTTCCAATTTAATGCAGCCGCAACCATTGCAATCGATTCTTCTAACCCTACGTGTCCCGTTATCTTTTTTTCTTGTATCATCCTTTCAAACTGGTTTTGAGTAAGTCCCGTGCCAATCTTCTTTTGATAAGAATCTCGACGATTTCCTGAGTACATCATCCTACGTACTGTGATGCTATCAACTTCTATACATGGTGCCGTTAGAACAATCGGTAAGGTATCCATTAAATATCCAGGGTTAATACCCGTTCCAAGAACCGTAACATTATGTTCTTTCGCAGTCACATCCAATTGTTTCGATAATTCGGGATACTTCAAATAGGGAAACGCGAGTTCTTCACATGTTGATACAACATTCAATTCAGATTTTAAACAGGTTTCGATTTGAGAAAAGACCTCACTTATACGTGATGAAGTGGAATGAATTACAACGTCGGCTTGAATCTTTGAGATTACATCGTCCGCTTCTTGAATTATAATGCCCGTATTACGCTTCAATCCAAGAACCTCACCTAAATCTTTACCAATTTTATCAGGCGCAGCATCAACAGCTCCAACAACTTGTAACCACGATTTATTCAAGACAGTTCGTGCAATACGACTCCCAATCGATCCAATCCCATATAAAATTACTTTCATACTTAACCTTCTAATCATAAAAAATAAAAACATTACCTTTGAGCTAACATGCTCTTCAAAATTAAAGAAGAACATGATTATATGGAAGACAAAAATTATTAATTATAGCGCACGCTAAAGAAATTAACAACCAGCAAGGAATCTAAGAATCTAGCTAATATGAGTGCTGTAAAAAACGTTTGAGGACAGATAATAACAGAAAATAATTTACGTATAGAATTTGACTTAAGACGCTAACTAGCTAAATTCCGGTAACGTTATTTCTTGGTGAAGTTGCATATCTGTGATAAGAAATAAAACGGAAATATGTAGAGATATATCATCAAAAGGAGAGATGGCAGATGCCCTTACGTAGCGATATTAAAAAAATTATGATTATTGGTTCCGGGCCAATTATTATTGGGCAAGCTTGTGAGTTCGATTATTCTGGTACCCAAGCATGCAAAGCCTTGAAATCGTTAGGTTATCAGATTGTGTTAGTTAACTCAAATCCAGCGACAATTATGACTGACCCCGATATGGCAGATGCCACATATATCGAGCCCCTCAACCTTGAGACGATGATTAAAATCATCGAGAAAGAACGACCCGACGCTTTACTACCTAATTTAGGTGGACAGACCGGACTTAACCTCAGTTCTAGTCTGTCAAGTCGTGGTGTCCTAGACAAATATAATGTAAAGGTAATCGGTGTAGACCCAGAAGCTATCCGTCGCGGCGAAGACCGTTTAGCTTTCAAAGAAACGATGATTGAACTGGGTATCGATGTTCCTCAAAGTAAAGTTGCTTACAGTGTTGTAGAAGCCGAATCAATTGCTACCGAGCTTAGTTATCCTGTCATTGTACGACCAGCCTTTACGCTTGGTGGCACCGGCGGAGGTCTGGTATATAACGTCGAAGAGTTACGCGTAATTGCAAGCCGCGGCATCGCTGCCAGTTTAGTTGGCCAGGTATTAATTGAAGAATCGGTGGAAGGATGGGAAGAACTAGAACTAGAAATTATCCGAGATTCCAAAAACCAGATCATCACCGTTTGTTTTATCGAAAATGTAGATGCTATGGGAGTACACACCGGCGATTCTTACTGCACTGCTCCCATGCTTACGATTAGTGAATCACTGCAAAAACGCCTCGAGGAGTATTCTTACAAAGTAGTAGAAAAAATCGGGATTATCGGCGGTACCAACATACAATTTGCACACAACCCTAAAACCGGAAAGGTGGTAATAATTGAGATTAACCCACGCACTTCACGTTCTTCTGCCCTGGCTTCGAAAGCCACCGGCTTCCCTATCGCTTTAATCTCAGCCAAATTAGCTGTAGGTATAACTCTTGACGAGTTACCATACTGGCGAGAGGGTACCCTAGAAAAATACACACCTTCCGGCGATTACGTAGTGATTAAATTTGCCCGTTGGGCTTTCGAGAAATTCCGAGACGCAGAAGACCGACTTGGCACCCAAATGCGTGCCGTCGGTGAAGTTATGAGCATCGGTAAAAATTATAAAGAAGCTTTCCAAAAGGCCATCCGGTCTTTAGAGATAGGAAGGTTCGGGCTGGGATTTGCCAAAGACTTCAATGAAAAACCACTTGAAGAATTAATGCAAATGCTTAACTACCCAACCAGCGAACGTCAATTTATTATGTATGAAGCCCTTCGCAAAGGTGCGGATATCCAAGAGCTTTATCGGAAAACGTTTATCAAGCCCTGGTTCATCCAGCAAATGAAAGAACTAGTGGAAGAAGAAGAGAAAATCATCAGTTATAGAAGCAGAAAACTACCACCTGATTTACTTATTCAAGCAAAGAAAGATGGCTTTGCCGATAAATATTTAGCCAAATTACTCGCCGTAGATGAAGCGGAGATACGTAAACAACGTATTGAATTAGGATCATTGGAATCATGGGACTTTATTCCAGTAAGTGGGACAGAAAATGCCAGGTACTACTACTCTACATATAATGCACCCGATAAGACCACAGTTAGCCAACGTCCGAAGGTGATGGTTTTAGGTGGTGGACCTAACCGTATTGGTCAGGGTATCGAATTTGATTACTGTTGTGTCCACGCCGCCTTTACTCTGCGGGAGATGGGATACGAAACAATCATGGTGAACTGCAATCCTGAGACGGTATCTACTGACTACGATACTTCAGATAAATTATATTTCGAACCACTGACCGTTGAGGACGTTTTGAGTATTTACCAAAAAGAGAAACCCATTGGAGTCATCGTCCAATTCGGCGGACAAACTCCACTCAATATTGCCGCTGAACTTGAGAAGTTAGGTGTGAAAATTCTGGGTACATCGGTTAATTCGATTGATATCGCCTCTGACCGCGGTCGTTTCAGTCAAATGATGCAAAAATACGGCATTCTAATGCCGGAGTCAGGCACTGCTATAAATCTTAAAGAGGCATTGGTGATAGCGAAACGTATCGGCTACCCACTTATCCTACGTCCTTCCTACGTGCTCGGTGGCCGCGGCATGGAGATAGTCCACGATGAAGATGAGTTGAAATTGTATGTAACAGCAGCTGTCGCAGTCACACCTAACCGTCATATCCTCATCGATCGTTACCTAGAAAACGCTATCGAAACCGAAGCTGATGCCCTATCTGATGGAAGTGACGTCTTTATTCCGGCAGTTATGGAACATATCGAATATGCCGGTGTTCATTCCGGAGATGCAGCTTGTGTAATTCCACCGATTACTTTAACGAAGAAGCATATCGATACTATTGAAGAATATACGCGGCGTATCGCTAGTGAGCTTAAAGTAACCGGCGTAATGAATATCCAATATGCTATATGCGAGGATATAGTCTATGTTCTTGAGGCAAACCCACGTGCCTCCAGAACCGTTCCGCTGGTATCTAAAGTGTGCAATATACCAATGGCAAGCTTAGCCACACGCTTGATGATGGGAAAGAAAATAAAGGATTTGAACCTCAAAAAACGTTTAATTCCATACTTTGGAGTTAAAGAAGCCGTATTTCCTTTCAATATGTTTCCAGAAGTCGATCCGGTGCTTGGACCTGAAATGAAATCCACCGGTGAAGTACTCGGCATCGCTGAATCCTTCGATCTGGCTTATTGGAAAGCTCAAGAGGCAGTAAACTCGTTACCGACCAAGGGAACTGTACTGATAACTGTCGCTGAGCGTGACCGTTCTTCTTTGATAGAAGTTGCCAAACAATTCATTAAATTGGGTTTCAAGATAAGAGCTACAACTGGGACACAGGCTTTTTTGGCCAGTCATGGCGTCGTTTCTGAACATATTCTCAAAGAACATGAAGGACAACCTAATATCACTGACGCTATTGAAAATAAAGAGATACAGCTGGTGATAAATACTCCTTCAGGTAAATTGAGCAAGTATGACGATTCTTATATACGTAAGACTGCCATTAAATACAAAGTGCCATATATCACGTCATTGACAGCTGCTTTGGCCGCAGTCAGGGGTATTGCCGCTTATAGTGCGGGAAAAACAAAGGTCAAATCAATTCAGCAATACCATGCCGAACTAGCTAGTCACCAACATTCTTAGAACTTCAATTTTTGATTGAATTAAAACACGCGTGCACGACTAGCCTTAATACGAGTGAATCTAGCTAACTAAATTATGTTTTACTCGTAGATCAATATATCGATATAACTACCTCCAAGTGTGATCTACTCCTGCTATTCCCTTTTTTCCATGTGATTTGTTGCCTCTGAGAGTTTTTCTTCATAGTTGGTTAGCTTTAGCGAAAAGGTCATAAATGTAGATATATTATATCATAATGAGTTTCAAATGTCATCAAATCTAGAGCTTGAATTAGGCAAGGTTTCTAGAATCTTCAACGCTTTAGGTAACGAAACGAGGATTAGAATCCTG
>JAZFSF010000336.1:0-4610 GCA_036446055.1 Bathyarchaeia archaeon
ACCTCTACCGCTTGATGCGCTATAAACGCCCTCGACACTACTGCTTTCACGCCTCGCTTGACAAGTTCTTGCGCAGTTGAAGCACCTCCACCACTGGAGTCAAGGAATAAGATGATGTCACCTCGAGTAATATCGTAAAGACGATATGCTTTTTCCAGCCCATCCTTGGTAAAGGTTTCAACGGGTTTGAGGAATACGATGTCGCCCTTTGACGCTAACCCTCGATAATAACGGATGGTCTCAAGCCTTTTTTCAAGATTTTGAGTCACACGCCTTTCTTTTATGAGCTCTCTTTGAAGAGTTTTGATTTCTCGATTGAGTTGTTGATACGCTCTATCCTGTTTAATTGTCGTTGCTTCCTTTCTCCGTACAGCGTCTAGAGCGTTCGTGAGGTTTTTCACTCTCTCTTTTTGGAGGTTCTCCTCTTTTAGGAGGAATTTATTTGACTCCTTCACCTGTCGAACTTGTTCCTTATAGAAGAAGATTCGATTTTGTAGACTTCGTATCTTTAGCTCATAGTCAATGATAACTGGTGTTTTCTCTAAAGGTTCCACTGGTTTTTCAATGGTGTTCCGACGTTCTTTAGTTATGGATACTTCGAGAGCACGTTGAATGGTTTGACCTCTGACAACAAGTGCCTTCACTTTCTCGATGGATACGTGAGCCATTAACTTCCGGGCTTCTGCTTCCACTTGTATAAACTTGTTCTTGTAATGCTGAAATGCCTTAATTGCTGCCGCGAGAGCGTCTCGGGTATGGGAATTCCGTAAGTTAACCTTGTGGTTTTCAGCATATAATCGAGTGATTTCCCGTTTCTCTGAAGCTGCCATTATTGATTCTGGAACAAAGAGGACAGCATTCAGCATATTAGCCAATTTCTTTACAAATGCAGGAGCAGGCATAACGTCAGCTGCAACGAGAAGGGGATTTCCACAATCTATTGCCATGCGAGTGATCTCCCCTCGAATCAGGCCTTTGCGACTTTTCAGGTAAAGGGGAGAGGCATTTAACGTTAGGATAGCTAAACCACAGGTGGTTCCGGGGTCCACCCCTATAATTAATTGCATAGACGACCGCTTTTTATGAGGGGAGAAATCTCCAGAAACGTTCAGTGGGGTGATTTCAATCTTGTTTCGATAGACCGAGCTGATCTTCAGTGTCACATATTTCCCACGTAAGGGTTTAACGAAACCGAATAAGGTGGTCCTCGAAGCGTATACGTGAAAGTAAGCTTTTTCAAGTCCGAAGTCGGATTCTTTCGTAAATAGATCCTAGTCCAACCCCATATTTGTTAGAGTTTTATCAATTTTCTTCGTCATATTCAGGATTGTGGCGTGAATTCGTCTTTGATATCGAGTTTGACTTGAACCTCCTGGACCGAGACTAACGTTTCTGCAGATAAGGATTTTTGTTTCGTTTTCTAATAATTGGACTTTCGCTCCAACTCCTTTTTCCGCGAGCCTTGCACATGCCTCAGATTCCTCCAAGGGCGAAGTTTTTGAAGGAAGAGCGAGTCCTTGCTTCGAAGCTTTTTGTTGGAGGCTCCCTGTTTCTTCTTGAAAGCCGGTCACCTGAATTACCCTTGTTTCAGTGGGGAGTTTTGAAAAAAAGTTTCTCAGACCACTAATATTTGTGGCTAATTCGTAAACGTTGTCAATGGCCAAATAATTTGGCTTGTGAATTCGTATCATGTGGAGGAGGCGTATCCTTGAAATCTTCTTATGTTGCTCAGAAATCAATCCATCTTCGATAATGGTTAAGGCGTATCTTCTGGCTTTGGAATCCCCTAGATTATAGTGGGGATAACTGTCCACGCCGAAGACAGTGTTATCCGGCAGATAAAAACCTCCATGTCTATTGATTAGAAAGACGTTGCCCTGATTTGAATTTTTTTCTTAGAAGGCTATAAGAACTCCCATTATACCCGCAAGGAAAATGCCGTCGAATGTTCCCGCTCCACCGATACTTATTACAGGGGCGCCTATTTTGAGGATTTTGTTGAAGTTTAATAAATCGGCTCCAATCAGGGTTCCAAGTGTGCCTGACACATATGTGACAACGTAGGAGAAATCACCACCCATGAGCATTCCGACGATGGCAGCAGTGAGGGGAGGGATAAGGACGGGAACTATTATGCCCGCTCCTTTAACTGTTCGAGATACGACTTTCACCACGATTGCGACTATGGCAACCGCGACTATTATATTGGGAAGGACTTGTGTTGTTTTCATCATTAAATACATGGATGTCACGGTGGGGACTACAGCACCTCCAATATTTACAGCTATCAATGATTCATAGAATCCAACGTGGTAAGAGGGAACAGGATAGGTGACACCAAATACGGTTACACGCCTCATTTTGAGTCGGGGTTGAAGCGTTCTATTTTTCTTTATGGGTATGTTGACGTAGCTCCCGAGGAGGCAGGTGACCAGGATTAAGAGAATCCCGTAGGAGCCCATGGTGGGAAAGAGAGTCTTGAAAGCCGCTCCAACGACATTGATAAATAACAAGAAGAAAACGGTCCCCAAGACCAGAGATAGAATCAGAAAGAACCGATTTTGTATAGGCCTATAGAAGATGCCCCTAAACCTTCGGTTGGAAGCAGTTTCTAAATAAGGCAATAATCTTTTTCTCCCTCAGGGAAAAATCGTAGCTGAGAATCAACAACTAACCATTATTAAGTAAAAAACCTTACCTCTACTTCTTCCAATAGTTCAATGCTGAATATAGATTATACCGCTAACTAAAAAATAAAAAGTGAGGTATTTTACGATTGACGTTTTAGGCTGTTTATTCTACGATTTCGATTGCAGCATCAGGACAAGTGACTTCACAGGCTCGACAGATTATGCACTCGCTTTCATTCACTGGTTTAGATTTTTCTGCCCCATTAATGTTAACCATTTCAAAGACTGCAACAGGACATGTATCCACACATGAGGTACATCCCGTACATTTTTCTAAATCTACTTTGACTGTAACCATTTTCTTCACCTTGATCTAATCTTATTAAGGATGTTTTTTGTATCTCTCTGAGTTTTAGTTTATGAATGATTCAAAGATAAAAACTCTTTGTTAATTAGCAGTGCCTGAGTATCCCCTATTTATTCTTTGAGTCGTTGAGTTTTGTGACCGAAGGATTTAACTTGTCTAGGGTTGTTTTGTTGCTTAGATGACCGTGTCGATTGACCAGTTGTTTAATGGTATGAAGGCGATTATCGATGAGTATCTTGAGAGTCTATACGATTCCTCATCGATGCAAGAGAATATAGTAAGCCGTCCTGATTTTGTGATTCCAGATATCGACTTCTTAACGCACGTGGATTTTGTTGGAGTGGCACACTTCAGTAAACGAAGCATCAGCGACGCTTCGAAAGCCATTCGTGACATTGAGCCTATCGCAGTCTGTTTAGAGTTGTGTCCATACCGCTACGAGTATCTAAAAAGTGTTCAGGAAGACCCCTTCACCAAAGCATTCCCTTCTGAAAAAAGTGAGTTGGTTACAGCTATCGATCTGTTAAATGGAATGGATGTTGATGCTTGGCTCGTAGATATGAATCAAGAGGAGATAGCTGCTAGGGTTTTAGCTTTGGCTTCAGTAGAGGAAGCCAGGGCTTGGAAACGGATTCAAAATTACCTCGTAAAAAGCGAGAAGGTAGGGCTGATGCTGTGGGAGGAAGGGTTAAAGGACGAGGCTATGAAGGTTTTTAATGGGGATGTTGGGTTGATGAGGAGGAATTTTCCAACCTTGTGGAAAGTCTTAATCTTTGAGAGAAACGTCTTCATGACTTGCGGCTTAATCTACCTGGTCTTACACTATTTGGAAAACGGCCTTAAAGAGTTTAAAATAATCTGTTTAGTCGGTGCAGTACATGTGGAGGGAATAAAACAACTATTAAAACAACCTAAAAAAGCGTTTCAAGCACTTGAAAAACTAGGAATATGTTTTAGAAAGCCTTATGCAATAAAAAGTAATTGACTTTTTTCAAGTTCAAAAACTAGTTATTGTCATCGTTCTTTCTCTCGTTCATTGATAAATATCTGTAACGAGACTTGGGATCTCGTTATCAGCTCTCCAGTTCTGCTGACGGCTGAATATTCGTCAACAATCGCTTGATGACCCCATCAATGTAGGACACATCCATCCAGCGTATAACAACAACCAGGTCATGCTCGGGATCCACCCATATCCTATTCCCGCCTTCCCCTGACGCGAAATAACTGGTTACCGGAGCGCTTGGCAGCCGTTGTCTATCACTATTCAGCCACCACATATATCCATACGCTGGATTGTGGACGCAAGGGGTTGTTGCCATCGATACCCAGTTTTTAGAAACCAACTCCTTAGTCCTCCATCTTCCCTGACGCAGAAATAGATACCCGAAGCGTGCATGATCTCGGGTACTTATCTGTAAACCACCTCCCCAATGACCTCCTCCACTCACGGATTGAACTCTGAGTCCATCAATCGTAACCCATGAGTTTCGATAACCATACCACCTCCAAGTATTGGACGCATCAATCGGATCCATGATCGCAGTTTTCAACACCTGAGGCAACGGTCGCCTCCAGACATGGAGTAAGGCAAGAGCTGTGAGATTTACCCT
>JAZFSF010000337.1:0-5543 GCA_036446055.1 Bathyarchaeia archaeon
TTTCTTGAAAGTAATCAGTTTCCAGTGTTTTTATCGTTAATGCGTTTTCTCTTCTTTTAATCGTGTTTCACTATACCGCACATAGGGAATGAGTCATTCATATCTTTTGTAGTGTTGGAATAAAAGGCTCATCGTCGCAACGTGTCCTTAGCTGTCTGCTATGATATTCTTTGTGTATTCTTGTAGGTGATGTTTCATAAACTTTTAAGATAGGTTAAACGATAAACAAAAACATTATATAACTATGTTATACTACATCGTTAGCTAACAAATTGGATGGTTTATGATTTGGCTAATGAACAAATTGATTACTCTGTATTTTCTTTTAAAAATGGTGAAGAGACGCATCCAACCGAAGTTCTTAAATGGGGAATAAATAGGTACTACCCAAAAATCGCTATCGCATCGAGTTTCAATGTTGAAGATATAGTTCTTATCGACATGGCAACTCAAATAGAACCTGCCATCAAGGTTTTCTATATCGACACAGGCTTCCACTTCAAAGAGACGGAAGCAATAAAGAAGCTGATAAAGAAAAGATATCGCCTCAACCTCGTTGAATATTCACCGTTGATAAGCATTGAAGATCAAAACCTCAAGTATGGTCCAGAACTGTACAAAGAAAAGCCTGATCTTTGCTGCAAACTAAGAAAGGTGGAGCCCATTAAAAGAGCTCTACGAGAACTCGATGCGTGGGTAACAGGCCTTAGACGAGAACAAGCTGTAACCCGTAAAGGTACGAAGACAGTGGAGTTGGGGTACACTGATGAGGGAAACCCATTAATCAAGATGAATCCACTCGCACATTGGACGAGTCAGCAAGTTTGGGAATATTTAGAAAATAATCAAATTCCTTACAATCCACTTTTGGATAAAGGATACTTAAGTATCGGTTGTGAGCCGTGCACTCGACCTATTCAACAAGGAGAAGATAGAAGAGCCGGAAGATGGGCGGGTACAGATAAAACCGAATGTGGCATCCACACCTTTATGAAAAAAGACGAGAGCTAGCTGAAACTGGATGTGAAAGATTATGGGCAATTATTTGCCGAAGCCTCATGGTGGAAAGCTCGTAAATAGGGTATTAGATTCAACTCAAATCGAAAATATGCGGGGCGTTGACGAGTTACCGAAGATAACCGTGGATAAAGAAACGTGGACCGACATACGAAATATCGCGGAAGGGGTATTCAGCCCTCTAGAGGGCTTCATGGGACAAGAGGATTTTTTAAACGTTGTTCATGAAGGCAGGTTGTCGAATGGAACGCCGTGGACTATTCCCATAGTGCTCGATGTGCATAAAGACATCTGTTCAAGTTTAGCCGAAGGAAGTGAAGCGGTCTTAATCGCTGAGACCGAACAACCGATAGCGCTATTTTCTGTATCAGAGATCTATAACTTCGATAGAGAAGACACTTCAAATCATGTTTTCGGTACAAAGGATGTATCCCATCCAGGAGTCCAAAATATCTTTGATATGGAAGAGTTCCTACTAGGCGGAAAAATAGAGCTGATCAATAATCCTCCAAACCGCTTTGAGGAACATCATATGAGTCCAATCGAAACCAGAGAAATCTTTGAAAAGAGAAAATGGAAGACTGTAGCTGGGTTTCAGACGAGAAATGTCCCTCATCTAGGCCACGAATATGTCCAAAAGACCGCTCTCACACTTGTGGATGGTATATTTATTAACCCGATCATGGGCAAGAAGAAAAAGGGCGATTTCAAAGACGAGGTTATACTCACTACATATCAGGCGCTTATCAAGAACTATTTCATAGAAGAGAATACGATTTTAGGAATTCTGCAGACCGAGATGCGTTATGCTGGTCCCCGAGAAGCAATATTCCATGCTATAATAAGGAAAAACTTTGGTTGCACCCACTTTATTGTTGGAAGGGATCACGCTGGAGTCGGTAACTTTTATCATCCCTTTGCTGCACACGATATTTTCAAAGAGTTCCCCGATCTTGAAATTACACCGATCTTTTTCCCCTCAGTATTTTTCTGTGACGTATGTAAATCTATAACTAATGATAAGGCGTGTCCACACAGCCATAAGTGTCGTCAAAACTTCAGCGGGACTAAGATGAGAGAAGCAATACAAACTGGAGTAATGGACAACCTACCGGTCAGGCCTGAAGTCACGGAGATATTACTACATTGGAAGGATCCACTCGTCACATAAGATAAAATGATGAGAAAGCTAAACGTCCAATAAAGAAGAGATTGTAGCAGATTAGGTGTTGCATCAATTTGACTCAGCGAAGACTTAAGTTTAAAACCCCTGAAGCTGCTGAATCGAGCTTCCTAAGCGAAACTATTAATGAATTGGAAAGGCTGAAGAACGAAGTTGGTGTCAAGAACTATTTACGATGGTCTGGCAGGGAATTAGGTGTAGGTTTTACTCCTCTTCTCGAACTCCCCTTAGAAATTAATCCTCATATCAACAAAGATATTCACATATTTTATAAACCAGAGTTCTTGAATTATGGAGGAAGCGGAAAAGGAAGACCTGTTTCCTTCATGCTTTATTATTACCTTAAAAAAGGAATTCTGAATGATCTCAAAATGATCACTACAGCTGGTTTCGGAAATTTTATGCGAGCACTCACCGAATTAATCCCACTTATACGCCCAACCATCACACCGAAGGCACACATGGGTCAAATTTTAGTAGATGAGAACGCAGATTTTATTACGTATCTACACGACAGGGGCGCTGTTATCGACGCATGCGACGATGGGTATTGCCCAACTGGCGACATGGATAGAGGAAAAGCAATATCTAATGCTTTCATAGAAGAGCAAATAAATCCAAAGGTTCTCATGTTGGATCAACACGCTGTGTATAAACCGCTTGATGGGCTACTCAACGCAGCGGGATACTTTGGGTTAGCCTTAGAGATTTTGTACCAAACAAGCAGCATGGAGAACTTATACTATGTAAACGGTGAGGGAACCCGTGGCAGCTTAGTCGGAATCGCGGCAGGCCTTAGAAAGGCGAGGCCAAATACTCAGATAATAGGTCTCAGGCAAAAAGAAGGCGGCCACATATTTGGTTTAAGAAGTAAAAACCAACTTGGAAAATCTGAGAGCTTGGGAAGAGCTGAGGAACTGTGTAATGCGGTGTACGAGGTAAGTGATTACGAAGCATACACCACTATGATTCGCCTATGGATGGCCGGGGTTCCAGCAACACCAAGTGGCGGCAGCTATGTTGCCGGTGCCTTAAAATTAGCTGACGAATTGAAGGGCGGAGAAAACATAGTTACCTTGGTTTTTGATTCTCTAGAATTTTATCAAAGTATTTTAAATGTTTGGATACCAAAGATATTGGGGTATAAGTTGGACGACACAGTCTTTAATGACCTTAAAGCCCAAGTCCTTCAAGAGAGAGCTACACATATAAGCGGGCTTAAGAAAGGTGAGAATAGACTTTATAATTCCTTAATGACAAATAACTTTGAATGAAGAGGGTAATACATATGGTTAAACTAACAACCGGTGACATCGATCAGTTTTTAGGACGATACTCGCTTGGACGCGACAGTAGTCCTTTAAATTCAACAGGTTCCCAGCACTTCCTCAGAATAAAGGTTCCAGGAGGCTTTTTGGATTCAAAGCAATTACGTCAAATAGCAAAGTTGACTAAGAGTTACAGTAGAGATCATGCAGAGATAACTAATAGGCAGAGTATCCAACTACACTGGATAGACGCACAGGACGCTCTTGAAATCTTCTCAATCATGGATAAAATCGGCTTCACAACAGACATGTGCGGTCAAGGATTCAAAGGCGCTAGGTATGGGGACGCAAGAAACATCCTGTGCTGTCCAGTTTCGGGCTTTGAAAAAGATGAGCTGTTAAACGGCGCACCCCTTCTCAGAAAGTTAAGCGACTTCTTTATCGGAAATCCAGACTTTCTAGATATGCCTAAAAAATTCAAGTTTTCCATTTCTGGATGCGGTTACGACTGCACAAGAGCAGTTATCAACGACCTTGCCTTTGTTGCCGTGAAAAAAAATGACCGCATCGGATACACCCTTTTAGCCGGAGGCGGCATCGGCGCTACCTTGCCAGGTCCTCGGTTGGCACAACCTCTCAAAGTTTTTGTAGAGACTGAGGATGCTTTTGACGTCGCGGTAGCTGCAATTGAGATTCATAGGGATAACAGTAGTCGAGAGAGCAAGACCAAAGCACGCTTCAAGTGGCTTCTACATAACTGGGGAATAGAGAAATACCTAAATAAGCTGGAGGAAAAACTTGGAAAGCACCTCGAAGAGTATGATGGCCCAATCTTTTTGAAGAATGGGGGACATTACGGTGTTCAACCTCAGAGCCAAGAGGGCTATTACTACGTGAGTGTACCCTTCATCGGCGGGATCTTGTCTAGCGCCGACATGATTTCTCTTGCAGATTTAGCAGATGAATATGGAAATGGAGAATTGAGTTTCACCCCTCAGCAAAACATCATTGTGCTTAACGTGGAACGTAAAAATCAATTATTAAAACGCTTGACAGAAAATGGTTTCTCTATCGATGGACCTCAATTGAAGTGGAACAGCATGGGATGTGCCTCTAACTTCTGTGGGAAATCAGCTGCTCCACACGCCAAGGACGTAACTAACGATTTAGTAGAGCACCTACAGACTGGCTTCAATAAGGAATTGCTCGATGAAGCATCGTTTCGAATACACGTCAGTGGTTGCCCCAATAATTGCTGCGCAAACCTCATAGCAGAAATCGGCTTGAGAGGCAGATTGACTCGAGATAACGGTGAATTAAAACAGAATTACGCCATATTATTGGGAGGCGGATTTGGAGTAGAAACCTCTCTGGGGAAACAAATAGAGGAGAACGTTCCAGCGAATGAACTGGGATCAAAGATTAACTCCATCTTAACAAATTATTTTAAGAAAAGGAAAACATCAGAAAACCTAAGAGAATTTTGTAACAGACACTCTACAGAGGAATTAAAAACGTTTATGAATTCAGTGGGTGAGTAAAAACATGAGTCTGAGAATCGAAGTACAAAAAAATAGTGAGGGACGATACTCTCTGGATGTTCGTGGCCAAGTCTGTCCGTATCCAGAACTATTGACATTGCGAGCCCTACAAAATCTCTCATCAGGAGACATTCTAGAAGTCACTCTAGATAATCCACCATCCATAAGAGATATTTCAATCGTTATCGAGAAAAGAGGCTTTGGAAAACCCGTCATAACCAATATAGACAATGAGACATCAAAGATCAGTATTAAGATACCATAGATAACTTAAACAAATATTTCTCCAAATTGACGAGTGCGCAAAAAAATTGGGTACGCACTAATCTTTCTGTTTTTCATTTTTTAACTCATAAAGCAGATTGTTCTGCTTAATGAAGCACCTGCGCAAATATTCTGTTTGGTCGATGATTTAGATCAAAAACCACATATGCTAAAGTATGATGCTCTATTTTTTCTATTTTTCATTCTTCATAAAGGTTTACATAAAGTTTTTCCAAGAATAACATGAGCTCATCATTTCACATTATAGTT